>JANNBZ010000177.1:0-1776 GCA_031386065.1 Burkholderiales bacterium | reverse complement strand
CCCGCCTTCCCGTACCCGAACTACACCCGCATCACGCGCGAAGACGCCGATGCGCTGCACGCCTTCCTGCGCAGCGTGCCGGCGGTGTCGCAAGCCAACCAGCCGCACGAGTTGCGTTTTCCGTTCGACCAGCAGGCCGCGCTGGCGGTGTGGCGGGCGCTGTACTTCCGCCCCGCGCCACCGGAAACCGACGCCCGCCGCAGCGCCGAATGGAACCGCGGCGCCTACCTGGTCGAAGGCCTGGGGCACTGCAACGCCTGCCACGCCAGCCGCAACGCGCTGGGCGCCAGCGTCAGCACGCTCGACCTGGCCGGCGGGCTGATCCCGGTGCAGAACTGGTACGCGCCCTCGCTCACCTCGCCGCACGAGGCCGGCGTGGCGGCATGGGAAACACAGCACGTCGTCGACCTGTTGAAGACCGGCACGGCGTCACCGCAGGGCAGGCTGGCGAGCGTGGCCGGTCCGATGATCGAGGTGGTGTTGGGCAGCACGCAGCACCTGTCCGACGCCGACCTGCGAGCGATGGCGAACTACCTGAAGGCGCTGCCGCCGTCGGCCACCGACGAGCGCTCGGCCAAGGTTTCCGCAGCCGCAGCCGACCTGGCGCCGGCCCCCGCCGATGGCCCCGGCGCGAAGCTCTACGCGCGCCATTGCGCGGCCTGCCACGGCGAGCAGGGCGAAGGCGTGGCCGGCATCTACCCGGCGCTGGCGGGCAACCGCGCGGTCACCCTGAGCACGCCGGCCAACCTCGTCCACGTGGTGCTGGAAGGCGGCTTCGCACCGGCCACGGCCGGCAACCCGCGCCCGTTCGGCATGCCGCCATTCGCGACCGAGCTGAGCGACGAGCAGCTCGCGCACCTGCTGACGCACATTCGCGGCAGCTGGGGCAACCGCGCGACGGCGGTGTCGGCGCTGGAGGTGGGGCGGTACCGAGGCGCGCGGTAGACGCTGGCCGTTCGCTTGCGTTCGAACAGAGGCTGAAAAAGCGCACAATGCAACAGGTGTCCAGTTCTGCAGAGACACTTGTCCTAACCGGAGTTCACGATGTCAGGCACTGCAATTGGCCAAGCCAAGCTGAAGAAGGCGCTTACCGCGAAACCGATTCGCAGGCGTTCGGCGGTGCCCGAAAAGGGCAACATCGCTTCCGCCCTGCGAGGCCCGGCGCGCGCAGGGCGTTCGTCCGATGCGCCGCAACTGAAACTGCGATCAGAAATCACCGGCTTGACGGCCCATGACCTCGTGACAAAGGGCGTTTCCGTGGCGGCGGTCAAGCACGTGATGGACAGCTTCAACATCATCACCGATGCCCAGATTCACGAGGTGCTGGGCATCAGCGCGAAGACCCTGCAGCGGCGTTCGACCAGCGGGGCCAAAACGCTCGATTCCAATGCGAGCGACCGGGCGCTGCGGCTGGTGTCGGCGACCCGTCAAGCCATCGGTGTTCTGGGCTCGCAGGAAGCGGCCGAGCGGTGGCTGGGCAGCGCAGCCATCGGGCTGGACCGGCGCCGGCCCATCGATCTGCTGAAAAGCACCGAAGGTTGCGAGCTGGTCAAGACGCTGCTCACACGCATGGAGTACGGGGTCTACGCTTGACGCCACTGCCCGCAGCGCTGGGTGGCGCGGGCCTGGTGGCGTGGCGTCTGGAAACGACCCGGCACTTCGCGACGTGGGACACCGGCCAAGGCGCGTTTCTGGTGGGTGGGCGCTGGAGTTCGGTGGGGTGCCGGGTGATCTACACCTCGCTTGATCCGTCCACCGCGATCATCGAGGTCGGCG
>JANNBZ010000160.1:0-7907 GCA_031386065.1 Burkholderiales bacterium | reverse complement strand
CTGGCGATCACGCTCGGCGAGCGCATGGACACCGGCATGATCCGCCGCATCCAGCAGTTCACCACGCAGAACATTCCGGTCGCCACCATCGTGGGCCTGGAGCCGAAGACGCCGGAGCCGAAGATGTTCGCGCCGCGTCCGGAAGGCCGTTTCGCCGGCAAGCCGTTCAACAAGGCCGGTGGGCCGGGCAAGCGATTCGACAAGCCCTTCGCGCCACGGCGCGATGACGGGTTCGCGCCACGGCGCGATGACGGGTTCGCGCCGCGGCGCGATGAAGGTTTCGCGCCCCGCCGCGACGATCCGTTCGCCGCGCGTCGCAACGATCAGCACGCCGCACCGCGCCAGGACGGCGGCTATGTGCCGCGTCACGACGAAGCCTTCACGCCGCGCGCCGCCGGCCCGTTCGACCGCGCCCCGGCCCACCGTCCGGCGCATGCGCCGGCGGCTGCACACAAGGGCCCGCGCAGTGGCCCGGCGGGCGCGCCCGGCAAGGGCGGGTTCAAGTCACAGCGTCCGCGCCAGGGTGGCTTCAGCCGCTGATCGGCCGCCGTCACGCTGACGCACCAAGGCCCGCTTCGGCGGGCCTTTTCTATGCTGGTGCGGGAAGCTATCGCTTGCTGCCGTGGCGGGTGGCCGCTGGCCGCTGGCTCGACTCGACCGGCAGGTCGAGTGCGCGCTGCAGGTGGGTGGTTGGTATGCGGGAGGCGCTGCCGGAGGTGTCGGCAGGCGATGGCGACAGCAGCATGCCAAAGCGAACTGCAAAAATCACAGCGCCCCGGAGGTCGAGAACGATCTCCGGGGCGTGTCAAGTTCGGACGGTGAATCAGCGAGGTGTCAGACGCGATCCTTGTCGGTCTTGAACCACGAGTCGGTGGCTTTGCGCTCCCACTCGCTGACCTGCTTTTCGGCGTCGTCTTTCGCGATGCCGTAGCGCTCCTGGATTTTGCCGGCGAGCTGGTCACGGCGACCGGCCACGACATCCATGTCGTCGTCGGTCAGCTTGCCCCATTGCTCCTTGGCCTTGCCGGTCACCTGTTTCCAATTGCCTTGTATCTTGTCCCAGTTCATGGGTGGCTCCTTGAATGAGTGGTTGAGGGTCTCGTCGCGCTTGCGGATCAGCCGCGAATGGCGATTTCGTTCTTCACGGACTTCACGCCGTTGACGCGGCGCGCAATGCTTTCGGCCGTGGTCTTCTCGAGGGCGTTCTTCGCAAAGCCCGACAGCATCACCGTGCCGTTCAGCGTTTCCACCTTGATGGAGGCGGCGTCGACATCGTTGTTGTCGATGAAGCGCGCCTTCACTGCGGTGGTGATCGCAGCATCGTCGACATACGCGCCGACGGTTTCCTGGCCTCGCGTGACGGCACAGCCGGTGATGGTGAGCAGGGTAACGGCGGCGACGATGGAAGCAAGTGTGTTGCGCAGGATCATGGTGTTTCTCCAGTGGGTTGAAATAAGTTCTACAAGCGGGGTGGTGTTGATGCCCCACCACCCACGGGGCTGAAAATCGTTGCGGAAGGCGGCCTACTTGGCCAGCCAGTCTTTCAGCTCGTCGGCGTGCTCCTCTTCTTCGCCGAGGATGTGTTCCAGCACGCGCCGTGTGGTCGAGTCCTTCTCGCCGATCAACACGATCATTTGCCGGTAGCTTTCAATGGCCACGCGCTCGGCCACCAGGTTGGCCCGGATCATCGCCATCAGGTCCGACGACTCGTCGTACTCGGCGTGACTGCGCGCGGTCAGGCTGTCCGGCGAGAAGTCAGGCTCCCCGCCGAGTTGCACGATGCGCTTGGCCAGCAAGTCGGCGTGGGCCTGTTCCTCGACCGCGTGCACCATGAACTCCTCGACGATCTTGGGCGAGGCCAGTCCGTCTGCGGTGTAGTGGTGTCGGCGGTAGCGCAACACGCACACCAGTTCGGTGGCCAGTGCGTCGTTCAGCAGCTTCACGACATCGTCGCGCCACGGTCCGTAACTTGGCGTCACCGCTCCGTCGTCCAGGCTCTTTTTGGCCGCGTCGATGGCTTTTTCATCAAGTTGCAGTCGCTGCGTTGACACCGGTGTCAGCGTGGTCACCTTGTCGGGTGGGTTCTTTGAAGACATGCGGTTCCCCGTGTGTTGGTTGTTGTGGTGATCGTTGAAGAACAGTCGTTCAGCGTTTCTTCAAGGCGCCGATTCCGAGCAGGCCAAGCGCAACGACGGCGATGAAAAGAACCAGGAAAACGATGAACAACACCTTGGCGATGCCGGCCGCGCCAGCCGCCACGCCACTGAAGCCGAGCAAGCCGGCCACCGCAGCGATCAGCGCAAAAATCAAAGCCCACTTCAGCATTGCTTGTCTCCGGTTTGGCGCCAGGAAATGCTGTGAATTGCCATTCCGTCACCGATTCAGCAACTGTAGAAACCACGTTGGCGCCGCACCATCGGATCGCGGCGCTTGCCGCTGTAGGACAAGGGCGCGACGCTTTCGCGCGCTGTTGACATGCGCTTGCTCAGCGAACGCCGGATGCCTTGGCGGCTTCGAACGACGGGCTCGAATGGTTGTTGGCCTGACCGGCTTTTGGCATTGCGTTCGACTCTTCTGCCTTGGTCAGATCGCCGCGCGCCCGGGTGCTGGCATCGTCGCGTGAGGTGGGCGCTGCGGGCTGGGCTGCCACCACCGATGCTGTCGGAACCGATGGGTCGGACGCCGCCGCCGAACCCAGCGGCACTGCCGCTTTGCTGGGCGTTTCGGTGGACGACACCACAGACGGCAGGGGTGGCGTCTTCTTGTCGCAAGCCACCAGTGCTGCAGCGGATGCAATCAGCAGCGTGACGACGCGCAGCGAAGTGGGGCGGTTGGACATAAGCATTCTTTCGATTCGACAACGAACTGTTCGACGGTAGGCAAACCCTTGCCGCTCGACTGTCAGCGCCGGGCCGTGGTCGCGGTCGGAAGCCGCCGATTGCGCTGTAGGAAGCGGCGCACGCATGGCATGGCCGCGGCACCCGGCACGTCGCTTAGCATTGCCATCTGGGCTGAGTGGTCTGCGCTTGCAGGCCGTTCAGGCCGGCCTCCCCACCGCCCAACGCAAGGACTCTGCCGCATGCACGGCGCGAAACAAACGCTGGTGATCTGCGAAAGCTGCGGCAAGCTGCACCGCTGGCCGGCGCTCAGCTCGCGCGCCGTGGCGCGCTGCATTCGCTGCGACGCGGTGCTCGGCCGTGGCCACCGCGTCGGTGTCGAGACGCTGCTGGCACTCACGCTTGCCGCGCTGTTCGTTTTCCTTGCCGCGCAATTGACCGAGGTGGCCTCGATCCGCCTGCGCGGCCCGGCGCAGGTGGCCACGTTCCCTATGGCCGTGGCCGCCACCTGGCGCGAGGGTGAACGAATCGTCGCCGTGCTGTCCGGCCTGACCGCCATCGTGGCGCCGGCGCTGTTCATCGCGTTGCGCCTGTACGTGTTGCTGCCGTTGGCCGCCGGCCGGGTGCCGCCCGGGTTTCGCACCTGCATGCGCTGGCTGCACTACACCTCGCGCTGGAACATGGTCGAGGTGCTGACGGTGGCGGCCGTGGTGTCCATCGTCCGGCTGGCAGATCTGGCCGAGGCGCAACCGGGCCCGGCGCTGTACGCGCTGGGCGTGCTGGCCCTGCTGCTGGCGGCCATCGAATCGGCGGGCCTGAAACATTTGTGGCGGGAACTGCCTTGAGCGCGCAGGCTTCGGCGGTGCACCGTCAACCGACGCGCCCGGCGCTGCTGGGCTGCGATTGCTGCGGCCTGGTGTCCGCAGTGACGGTGGCGCCTGTCGTGGAGGCCGCGCATGCCGGCGATGCAGGCGATGAGCGTGATGCGGGTGACAACACCTGCACCTGCCCGCGCTGCGGCCACGCGCTGCACGCGCGCAAGCCCGACAGCCTGCAGCGCACCTGGGCCTACCTGATCGCCTCGGTGGTGGCCTATGTGCCGGCCAACTTGTTGCCGATGCTGAGTTCGTCGAGCGGCTTTCGAAGTGGCAGCCACACCTTGCTGGGCGGCATCGTCGAGCTGTGGCAGTCCGATGCCTGGGGCCTGGCCATCATTGTCTTCATCGCCAGCATCGCCGTGCCGCTGGCCAAGATCGGTGCGCTGGCGTTGCTGGCCTGGAGCGTGCGGCATGCGCCGCGCTGGCGGCAACTGGACCGAGCGCGCCTGTTCCGCATGATCGAGACGGTGGGCCATTGGTCGATGCTCGACGTCTACGTGGTCGTGCTGTTGGCGGCCATGGTGCGCTTCGGCTCGGTCGCCAGCGTGCGGCCCGAACCCGGCTTGCTGGCCTTTGCCGCCGTCGTTGTGTTGACGATGCTGGCAGCGCAGAGCTTCGACCCGCGCCTGATCTGGCCCGACCCTGAAACGCCTTCCAAAGCACCATGACCGATCCTGTCGCCCCCCCGCCCGCGCCCGCACCTGAACCGGGTGCGCCCACGGCGCCACCGCCCATCGACGCCAGCCTGCTCGAACCCGGCGCGACTGTTCAGCCCGACGCGCATTGGCCGGAAGCGTCCACGCCCAGCATCCGGCGCAAGAACCGCATGCGGCTGTCGTTGGTCTGGGTGGTGCCCATCGTCGCGCTGGTGGTCGGCGCCTCGCTGCTGGTGCGCAACATGCTGGCGGTCGGCCCGCGCATCGAAATCGAGTTCCGCAACGCCGAAAGCCTGGAGCCAGGCAAGACCGAGGTTCGCTACAAAGAGGTGGTGATCGGCCGGGTTGAATCGGTTTCGCTGCGCGACGACCGCAAGCGCGTCATCGCCACCGTGCAGCTGAACCGCGCGGCGGCCAGCATTGCGGTGCAGGACACCGGTTTCTGGGTCGTGCGGCCGCGCATCGGCGTGGCTGGCATCAGCGGCCTGGGCACCTTGTTCTCGGGCGCCTACATCGGCGTCGACGCCGGCGTCTCTCCAGAGGCACGCCGCCAGTTCATCGGCCTAGAAGTGCCGCCGTTCGTGCTGCGTGGCGAGCCGGGACGCAGCTTCGTGCTGCGGGCTTCGAACCTGGGTTCGCTCGACGTCGGCTCGCCGGTGCTGTACCGCCGCACGCAGGTCGGCCGCGTGGTCGGCTTCACGCTGAGCCCGGAGCTGGACGAGCTGTCGGTGAAGGTCTTCATCGAGGCGCCGTACGACCGGCTGGTGACGCTGCAATCGCGCTTCTGGAACGCCAGCGGCGTGGACCTCACGCTGAACGCCAGCGGCCTGACGCTGAACACGCAAACGCTGGCGTCGGTGATCGTCGGCGCGGTGGCCTTCGAGCAGGCGCCCGATGCGGTGGACGCGCAACCGGCGGTGGCCGGCAGCCAGTTCTATCTGTTCGGCGACCGGCGCACGGCGGTGGCGCCACCCGACGGCCCGGCGCAGCCACTGAAGATGGTGTTCGACCAGTCGGTGCGCGGTCTCACGGTGGGCGCGCCGGTCGACTTTCTCGGCGTCGAGATCGGCAACGTCCGCGCGATCACGCTGCAGCACGACGTTAAGGGGCACCGCTTTCCAGTGCAGGTCACGGCCGACATCTACCCGCTGCGCCTGGGCAATGTGCGCACCGCCACCGGCAACCCCGACACCGCCAATCCGCCTGCCAACACCGCGCTGCTGCAACGCCTGGTCGACAACGGCCTGCGCGCGCAACTGCGCACCGGCAACCTGCTGACCGGGCAGCTCTTCGTGGCGCTGGACTTCATGCCCAAGCTGCCGCGCGTGGCGCTGTCCGAGGCCGACGGCGTGATCACGTTGCCCACGGTGGCCGGCACTTTGGCCGAGCTGCAACCGCAGATCGCCGAGATCGTGCAAAAGATCAGCAAGATCCCGTTCGACGACATTGCGCGCGGTGTGCAAAGCACGCTGACCCAGGTCGGCGTGGCAGTCGAGGCGATCGGCAAGCTGACGCCCGAGGCCCAGAAGGCGATGATCGAAGTGCAGCGCACCCTGGTCGAAGTGCAGCGCACGCTGACGACGGCGCAAGGGACGCTGAGCACGGCGCAGGGCACGCTGCAGCGGGTCGACCGCAACCTGCTCGACGACAGCGCGCCGCTGCAGCGCAACGTCGAGCAAACGCTGACCGAGCTGCAACGCGCCGCGCAGTCGCTGCGCGTGCTGACCGACTACCTGCAGCTGCACCCGGAAGCGGTGCTTCGCGGCAAGCCCGGCGACCTGCCGCCGCTGACCGACAAGACAGACAAGAGGACACCATGAAGATGATCCCGGATCGCGCAGGTGCCCGCACACGCACACGCAACCGTGTGCGCACGCTTCGGTTGTCGGCGTGCTTGTGGGTGGGCGTGCTGGCCGCGTGTGCATCGGCGCCGCCGGTGCGTTTTCACAGCCTGCTGCCGGTCGACGCGCCCGAGCGCGACGCAGCGGCCGGCGCGGGTTTCGTGGTCACGCTGGCGCCGGTGGCCGTACCGTCGCAGGTCGACCAGCCGCAGTGGCTGCTGCGCAGCGCCGATGGCAGCCTGACGCTGCTGGAACAAGAGCGCTGGGCCTCGCCGCTGCGCAGCGAATTGCGTGCCGCATTGCTCGACCGCTGGGTCTCGCGCTGGGGCGCCACCGAGGCGTTGCCCGCGCCCGCAGCAGGCGCGGCCAGCGCTGCCGCGCCGTCTGCGCCGTTTGCGCCAACGGGGTGGCGGGTGCTGGTGGACGTGACGCGCTTCGAGTCGCTGCCCGGTCGCGAAGCGCGGCTGGAAGGCCGCTGGTCCGTTCGCTCGGGTGCGCCCGGTGCTGGCGGGTTGAGCTGCCGCTTCGTCACGCGCGAAAGCGTGGGCGAGGGCATGCTGGCCTTGACCGACGGGCATCGCCGCGCGGTGAACCGCCTGGCCGACGAGATGGCCCGGCCGCTGTCGGCATTGCAACGTGGCGAGTCGCCGGCCTGCCCGCCAGCGGGTTGAGCAGGCCCTAGTCGACCCAGCCGGCGACGAGCCGGCCGGCAGTGGCTGCGACCGCGCTGACGCCGGTTCCCCAGGCCATGTCCAGCAGGGCCAGCCAGAGTGGCCAGTTGCGCAGCGTCGCCAGGTTGGTCAGGTCATACGTGGCGTAGGCGAACAGTCCGAACAGGCCGCCGAGCAGGGCGGTCTTGCCCCAGCCAGCGTCGGCCATGCCCGGGATCACCGCGAACAACAGCAGGCCGGCCGGGTACAGCAGGTAGAACAGCGCACCGGCCAGCCAGTTCGGCTCGGGCGCCATCAGGTGGCCAATGCCCTGCTGGTACCACGGCTTGGCAATCACGCCCAGCCACACCAGGTCGATGGCGATCATCACGACGGCGGTGCCTGCGTAGGCGGCCCAGTACTTCAACATGCGGCGTCTCCGAAGCTGCAAACAGGATGGCGATCAGCGTGCGCTGGCCACGGCCTTGGCCGCCGTCACACGCCAGACGACATCGCCCACATCATCGGCCACCAGCAGCGCGCCGCGGCGGTCGATGGTGACACCCACCGGCCTGCCGTTGGCCGCGCCGTCGGCGGTCAGGAAGCCGGTCAGCACATCGACTGGCTGGCCGCTGGGCCGGCCGTTTTCGAACGGCACGAAGATCACCTTGTAGCCACTGTGCGGGCGGCGGTTCCACGAGCCGTGCTGGCCCACGAAGGCGCCGTTGGCGAAGGCCGACGGCAACGCATTGCCGGCGGCAAACGTGAGGCCGAGCGAGGCGGTGTGCGGGCCGAGCGCGTAGTCGGGCACACGCGCCGTGGCCACCAGTTCGGGGCGCTGCGGCTGCACCCTGTCGTCCACATGCTGGCCGTAGTAGCTGTAGGGCCAGCCATAGAAGCCGCCGTCACGCACCGAGGTCAGGTAGTCGGGCACCAGGTCGCTGCCGAGTTCGTCGCGCTCGTTGACCACCGTCCACAGGCTGCCGTTGCCCGGTTCCCACGCCATGCCCACCGGATTGCGCAGGCCCGATGCGAAAACGCGGTG
>JANNBZ010000243.1:0-5854 GCA_031386065.1 Burkholderiales bacterium | reverse complement strand
GCCGAGCACGCGCAGCGCCGAGACGACGAACTCTTCAGGCGTCTTCAGCTTGGCTTGCTGCGGCGTCCAGGCCTCGGGGCTGCGCACCAGCTCGCGGCTGAGTTCGCCGAGTTGGCCGCCGCTGCGCAAGTAGGTTGCGGTCAATCGGTCGACCACGGCCGGCGGGGGGTCGTCGGCGATGAAGTGGCGTGCCAGCTTGGTGGCGATGAAGCGCGCGGTCGCCGGGTGCTGCGCCAGGTCGTGCAGCACCTCGCGCAGTGCGCCGGGGCCTTCGGGGTAGCTCTTGCCGAGCACGGTTTTGCGACCGGGTTCGTGCCAGGCCGCGTCGAAGCGATCGGTGGCGTCGTCGGCCTGTCCCACGCGCCAGCCGGTCAACAGCGCTGCGAAGGCGCTCACGTCGGCCTGCGTGTAGACGGCTTGCGCGCCCCGGCTGCTCTCGGCGCCCAGCGTGTGCAGCTCCAGCACTTCGCGCGCGAGGTTCTCGTTCAGACCCAGCTTGCGCGGGCCGTCCTGCATGTCGACCGCACGCCGTGCCACGCGCACGGCGATGCGCGAATTGGGCCCGGCCGACTGGTTGTTGTCGAGGTAGCGCAGCATCGCCGGATGCGTGGTGGCGGCGACCAGCATCTGCTCGAAGGTGGCGGCAATGTGCGGCCGGATCGCATCACGCTCGAACGCGCCGACCAGGCCACGCACCGCGCCCTTGGTCAGCGAGACGGTGAAGTGGTTGGCCCAGAACAGGTGCAGCCGCTCGGCGAAGGGGCGCTGCGTTTGTACGGCACTGACCAGGCGCGAGCGGGCGTCGGCGAGGATCACTTCGCGATACCGACGCTCTTGATTGGTCAGCACCTGCTCGGCCGTCATGCCCGCCGGCGGGTTTTTTGCGAGGCGCCTGTTTTGGGCCTGGACCTCGGCCTCTGCCCTCACGTGGGCCAGCGCCTGCGGCGTGCTCAGCAGGCCGTCGCCCGTTGCCGCATCGGCGGGGCCGATCTGCGCCAGCAGCCAGCCCTGCGGGTCGGGCTCGATGGCGTTCAAGTTCGGCTCACCCAGCCCGAAGCGGTGGGCCGCGATGGCTGCGGCGGGGGTGTTCATCGACGTCTCCTGTGTGAGCGCATCGTCACGGCGAACGGTCAAGCCCGCGTGTGGCGATGGTCAAGAAACGTTGCTGCCACAGCCTGCGACGACGGGCAAACCCGCGCCCCGAAAACGGCGAAGCCCTGCTGAGCAGGGCTTCGCTGATGCAGCGACATGCGTTTACTTCTGCAGCAACTGGCTGATCGCCAGCACGTCAGCCGGCGTCAGCTGGCCCGAGGCCTGACGCAGTCGCAAGCTGCCCAGCAGCACGTCGTAGCGCGCGCGGGCCAGGTCGCGCCGGGTGGTGAACAGCTGGGTCTGCGCGTTCAGCACGTCCAGGTTCACGCGCACGCCGACCTTGTAGCCGAGCTGGGTCGCTTCCAGCGCGAGCTGGCTCGACGACTCGGCCGCCTCCAGCGCCTTCACCTGCGCGACACCCGACTGCACGCCGTAATACGTCTGGCGAGTGGCCTGTGCCACGCCGCGCCGTGCGGCCTCGAAATCGAAGCGCGACTTGTCTTCCAGCACCAGCGTTTCCTTGACGCGGTTCTGCACCGCGTAGCCGGCGAACAGCGGCAGGTTCATCTGCACGCCCAGGGTCGCGGCATTGGTGCTGCCGGTGGCACCCACCACGCCCGAGCCGCGACCGTAGCCGTTGCTGATCGAGCCCACCGCGTCGACGGTGGGCCAGTGACCGGCGCGCGCCTTGTCGGTTTCGAGCTTGGCGATGTCGAGCGCGAGTTGCGCGCGCTGCACCGATGGGTGGGTGCCTTCGGCGCGGCCCACCCATTCGTCGACACCGGCGCCGGGCAGCGGCGGCAGCACCACCGGCACGACCAGCGGCTTCGGCTCCACGTTGGCGCGGTTGACGAGTTGGTCGAGCGCGATGCGCTTGGTGCGCAGGTCGTTGTCGGCGGCGATTTCCTGCGCGGTGGCGAGGTCGAAGCGGGCCTGCGCTTCACGCGTGTCGGTGATGGTGGCGGTGCCGACCTCGAAGTTGCGCTTGGCCGACGCGAGCTGCTCGCTGATGGCCGCCTTGCTGGCCCGCGTGGTGGCCAGCGTGTCTTGTGCGCCCAGCACGTCGAAGTAGGCTTGCGCCACGCGCACGATCAGGTCTTGCTCCGAGGTTTCCAGGTCGTAGCGCGACAGCGCCAGTTGCTTGCGCGCCTGGCCGACGGTGGCGGTGCTGGTGCGGTTGAACAGCGGCTGGCGCGCCGACAGCGCGAGCGAGGTGGTGTCCGACGCCTTGTTGCCGCCGGCCGCCGGGTCGATGTTGTTGTGGTTTGCGCCGGCCACCAGGGCGGCGCTGGGCAGCAGCAGCGCGTCGGCCTGCGCCGCGCGGTAGGGCGCGGAGTCGGCCAGCGCGCGGGCCGACAGGTAGGTGGCGTCGAAGTTGCGCGCCGACTCGTACACGTCGTACAGGCTCTGCGCCTGCGCCAGCGGGGCGATGCCGGCGGCTCCCAGCGCGAGGGCCAGGCTCAGCGCCAGCCGTGTCGGCCGGCGTGGGATCGATGGAAAAGTGCGCGCTGAGGGCATGGCGTGTTCCTTGGATGAATGGCGTCGAAATTCAGTAGGTGGGCACGGAGGCGTCGACCACGGCCGACCAGGCGTCGATGCCGCCGGCGAGGTTATAGGCCGAGTCGAACCCCTGACGCTGCAGGAATGCGACGACCTGCGCGCTGCGCACCCCGTGATGACAGATACAGACGATGGGCCGCGCCGGGTCGAGTTCGGCCAGGCGCGCCGGCAGTTCGTTCATCGGTACCTGAAGCGATTCGGTGCCATCGATGTGGATGGCCGCAAGCGCGACTTCCCAGGGCTCGCGCACATCGAGCAGCAGGCTGTCGGGATGCGCGGCGCAGTGCGCGCGCAAATCCTGAACCGCGAGGTGCTGCATCAGAACTTGAAACGGCTCGGCTCGTCGAAGCCGCGCAGGCGCGGGGCCACGGTGTCGAACAGTTCGACGCTGCTGAAATCGTCGGGGCTGCTGTGGGTGAACAGGGTGGCCTGCATGATGGGCAACTGGCCGACGATGGCCACCAGCCGGCCGCCCAGCTTCAGTTGCGCCAGCAGCGCCGCCGGCACCTCGGCCACCGAGCCGGACAGCACGATCACATCGAACGGCGCTTCGGCCGCCAGGCCCTGTGCGCCGTCCACGTTCAGCACGGTGACGTTGACCACACCGGCGCGTCGCAAGTTGGTGCGCGCCATCTGCGCCAGCTCGGCATCGATTTCAAGTGAATGCACCTGCTGCGCCTTGTGGCCCAGCAGCGCCGCCATGTGGCCCGAGCCGGCGCCGATTTCCAGCACGCTCTCATGCTTCTGAACCGCCAGCTCCTGCAGCAGCCGGGCCTCGACCTTCGGCGCCAGCATGCATTGGCCCTCTCCTCTCAAAACAGGTAAGGGCACCTCGGTGTCGACGAAGGCCAGTGCCTTGTGCGCCGGCGGGACGAAGTCTTCTCGCTTGACCACGGCCAGCAGTGACAGCACGGACTGGTCGAGCACGTCCCAGGGGCGGATTTGCTGCTCGATCATGTTGAAGCGGGCTTGTTCGATGTTCATCACGGCGTGGGTCTCGGAGAGGCGAATCGGATAGCCAGCGATTCTATTGAGCCGCGTCGGAAACAACAGCAGCGGATGTGCTGTGGCGGCCGAATCGGCGCTTCGCCCATTCGGCCAGGTCGTCGAGGTAGCAGTACACCACCGGCACCACCACCAGGGTCAGCAGCGACGACGTGATGACGCCGCCGATCACGGCCTGGCCCATCGGCGCGCGCTGCTCCGAGCCTTCGCTCAGCGCAAAGGCCAGCGGCACCATGCCGAAGATCATCGCCAGCGTGGTCATCAAGATCGGCCGCAGCCGCACCTTCGCCGCGTGCAGCAGGGCTTCGTCGCGGTTCATCGGGCGGGTGCCGGCCACCGCGCTGTGGTCGCCGTGACGGGATCGAATGGCGAAGTCGATCAGCAAAATCGCGTTCTTCGTCACCAGGCCCATCAGCATCACCACGCCGATGACGCTGAACATGTTCAGCGTCGAGCGGAACATCAGCAGCGCCAGCACCACGCCGATCAGCGTCAGCGGCAGCGAGCTCATCAGCGCCAGCGGCTGCAGAAAACTGCGGAACTGGCTGGCCAGGATCATGTAGATGAACACCACCGCCAGGCCGAGCGCGCCCACCGCGTAGGCGAACGACTCGTTCATGTTCTTGGTCGAGCCGCCGAAGCTGTAGCGGTAGCCGGGCGGCCAGTGCACGTCGTCGAGGATGTTGCGGATGTCGGCCGACACATCGCCCGAACTGCGGCCGAAGGCGTTGGCGTCGATGTTGATTTCGCGGTTCAGGTCGCGCCGGTTGATCTGGTTCGGGCCGGTCGACGGCGTCACGTCGGCCACCTGCGACAGCCGCACCACGCGCGGCGAGCCGTCGGCCGCCGCCGCCACATTGATGGGCAGGCGCTGCAGGTCGTCCAGCGAACTGCGGCTGCCGGGCGTGAGGCGCACGTTGACGTCGTAGTTCTCGCCGTCGGGCGCGCGCCAGTTGCCCACCAGCGTGCCGGCCACCAGGGTGCGCAGTGTGCTGGCCAGCGCGTTCACGTTCAGGCCGGCGTCGGCAGCGGCGTCGCGTTTCACGTCGATGGCGATGGTCGGCTTGTTGGGCTTCAGCGTGGTGTCCAGGTCGACCAGGCCGGGAATGTCGCGCAGCTTGGCGGTGATCGCCTTCGACAGCTGTTCCAGCTCGGCCAGGTCGGTGCCCTGGATCGAGAACTGCAGGCTCTTGCCGCCGCCCAGGTCGGTCTGCCCGATGTTGGTGACGGTGATGCCGGGAATCGTGGCCAGCCGCTGGCGCAGCGGCACCGCCATCTCGCTGACGCTGCGCTGGCGGTCCTTGCGGTCGACCAGGCGGATGTAGATGGCGCCGTAGATCTTGCCGGCCGCGATACCGCTGTTGATGGTGGTGACGGTGTACTTCACTTCGGGCAAGGCACGCAGCACCGCGTCGATCTGGTTCGCACGCGCCTCGGTCACTTCCAGCGACGAGCCGACCGGCGTGTAGAAGTTGATCTGCGTTTCCGAGAAGTCGGCCTTGGGCACGAATTCGGCGCCCAGCAGCGGGATGATGAAGAAGCTGCCGATGAAGGTGGCCAGCGCGATCGCCAGCGTGGCCAGCTTGTGGCGCAGCGACCATCCGAGGATGGCCTGATACGCCTCGGACAGCCAATCGGTAAGCCGCTCGAAGACCTGCGTCACGCGGCCGATGGTCTTGTCGTACAGCGTGACCGGCGGCCCCTCGCGATGCACCCGGTGCGCCTGCGGGTCGTGCCAGATGCTCGACAGCATCGGGTCGAGCGTGAAGCTGACGAACATCGAGATCAGCACCGCCGCCACGATGGTCAGACCGAACTCGTGGAAGAACTTGCCGACGATGCCGCCCATGAAGCCGATCGGCAGGAACACCGCCACGATGGACAGCGTGGTGGCCAGCACGGCCAGCCCGATTTCGTTGGTGCCGTCGATGGCCGCCTGGTGCGCCGACTTGCCCATCTGCACATGGCGCACGATGTTCTCGCGCACGACGATGGCGTCGTCAATCAACAGGCCCACGCACAGGCTCAGCGCCATCATCGTGATGTTGTTGATGGTGAAACCGAAGATGTACATGAACAAAAACGTGCCGATCAGCGCGATGGGCAAGGTCAGGCCGGTGATGACGGTCGAGCGCCACGAATTCAGGAACAGGAAGACGATCAGGATCGTGAGCGCCGCGCCCTCGATCAACGTGCG
>JANNBZ010000149.1:0-13326 GCA_031386065.1 Burkholderiales bacterium | reverse complement strand
CACGCGCTCGAATTCGACCTGCATCGCGTCGAACGTGGGCGGCTCTACAGGCGCCAGCCAGCCGCGCTCGACCAGCGGCTCCAGCGCCACCATCAACGGGCTTCCGGCAAAGGCCGACACGCTCTGGTACGGCGAATTTCCAGGCCCCACCGGCGTCATCGGCAACAGTTGCCACAGGCGTTGCCCGGCCGACTGCAGCCAGTCGACGAAGTAGTAGGCCGCCGGGCCGAAGTCGCCGATGCCGTGCGGCCCGGGCAGCGAGGTGATGTGCAGCAGGACGCCGCTCGTGCGCTGGTTCAAGTCCATCTCGACATCATCCCGCAGGCACCAGGAACAGCGTGGCCAGCGGTGGCACCGTGAGCCGGATCGACTGCGCGCGGCCATGGCTGCCCACCGCTTCGACCGCCAGCGCGGTGTTGCCGTTGCCGACGTTGGAGCCGCCGTAGAACGACGAGTCGGTGTTCAGCGCCTCGCGCCACGCGGCCGCACCTTCCGGCACGCCGAGCCGAAAGTGATCGCGCGGCACCGGTGTCATGTTGCTGACCACCAGCACCATCGCGCCCGCCTCGTCGCGGCGAATCCAGGACAGCAGGGACTGTTCGGCGTCGTGGGCGTCGATCCACTCGAAGCCTTCGGCGCTGCAGTCCAGCCGGTGCAGCGCCGGCCGTTCGCAGTACAGGCGGTTCAGGTCGCGCACCAGTTGCTGCACCCCGGCATGGCGCACGTCGGCCAACTGACCCCAGGGCAGTTCGACCTCGTGGTTCCACTCGTCGGGCTGGCCCCATTCCTGGCCCATGAAGAGCAGCTTCTTGCCGGGGTGGCCCCACATGAAGCCGTAATAGGCACGCAGGTTGGCGAAGCGTTGCCAATCGTCGCCCGGCATGCGGCCGAGGATGGAGCCCTTGCCGTGCACGACCTCGTCGTGCGACAGCGGCAGCACGAAATTCTCGGTGAACGCATAGACCAGGCTGAACGTCATCTGGCTGTGGTGCCAGCGCCGGTGCACCGGGTCTTCGGCCATGAACTTCAGCGTGTCGTGCATCCAGCCCATGTTCCATTTGAAGTGGAAGCCCAGGCCGCCGTGGTAGGTGGGCGCGCTGACACCGGGGAACGCGGTGGACTCTTCGGCCAGCGTGATCGCGCCCGGGCATTCGGTGCCGACGACCTGGTTCGTGCGGCGCAAGAAGTGGATCGCCTCCAGGTTCTCGCGGCCACCGTACTGGTTGGGCAACCACTCGCCGTCCTTGCGCGAGTAGTCGCGGTACAGCATCGAGGCGACCGCGTCGACGCGCAGGCCGTCGATGCCCTGGCGCTCGATCCAGTACAGCGCGCTGCCGACCAGGAAGTTGCGCACCTCGTGGCGGCCGAAGTTGTAGATCAGCGTGTTCCAGTCGCGGTGAAAGCCTTCGCGCGGGTCGGCGTATTCGTACAGTGCGGTGCCGTCGAATTGCGCCAGGCCGAAGGCGTCGCTCGGGAAGTGCGCCGGCACCCAGTCGAGGATCACGCCCACACCGTGCGCGCGACAGGCCGCCACGAAGCGGGCAAAGCCCTCGGGCGAGCCGAAGCGCGCGGTCGGTGCGTACAGCCCCAGCGTCTGGTAGCCCCACGAGCCGTCGAACGGGTGCTCCGTGACGGGCATCAGCTCGACATGCGTGAAGCCCAGCTCGGCCACGTAGGCCGGCAGGCCCGCCGCCAGTTCGTCCCAGCTGTGCCAGCGGCCATCGGGGTGGCGCCGCCACGAGCCGAGGTGAACCTCGTAGATCGACACCGGCGCGTGGCGCGAGTTGGCGGCGGCCCGCGCTGCCGACAGCGCCTGCGCCGCCGGCAGGGCGGCCACCACGCTGGCGGTTTCGGGCCGCATTTGCGCGGCGCGCGCATACGGGTCGGCCTTCAGCGGCAGGCGCGCCCCGTCGGGGCCGATCAGCTCGAACTTGTAGTGGTCGCCGGTGCGCACATGCGGGATGAAGATCTCCCACACGCCACCACCGCCGCGCGAGCGCATGGCGTGGCGGCGGCCGTCCCAGCCGTTGAAGTCGCCGACCACCGCCACCCGTTGCGCGTTCGGCGCCCACACCGCGAAGCGCACGCCGTCGACCTGGCCCACGCTCAGCGGGTGCGCGCCCAGCATCAGGAACGGACGCAGGTGCGAGCCCTCGCCGAAGTAGTGCAGGTCGGCCTCGGGAATCAGCGGGCCGAAGCCGTAGGCGTCGGCGTAGCGGCCTTCGCTGCCGTCGTCCCAGCGCACCTGCAGCCGGTAGTCGAAGCGGTTCTTGCGGCGCGGCACGGGCGCCTCCCAGAGGCCGTCGGCGTGGCGCGGTTCCAGCGCGACGATGCGCCGTCCTGGCCTGGTGCTGCTGGCGCGGTCCACCTCGTGCAGCGTCACCTCGGTGGCGCCCGGCAACAGCGTGCGCATCCACAGCGTGCCCTCGGCGTCGGGGTGCAGACCGAGCACGGCGAACGGGTCGGCGTGACGGGCCTGGACCAGCGCATCAACGTCGGTGTCGGACAACATGCTCGGGCTCCTGAGAAGGGTGCGGGTGATTCGGCTCAGCGCGGCAGCAGCGACCAGACCTTGTCGATGTACTCGCGCACCGTGCGGTCGGACGAGAAGCTGCCCATGCCGGCCACGTTCAACAGCGCGGTGCGCGCCCACGCAGCCGGGTCGCGGTACAGCGCGTCGACACGCTCTTGCGCCGCCAGGTAGTCGGCAAAGTCGGCCAGCAGCATATAGGTGTCACGCTGCCGCAGCGAGTCGACCACGTCGCGGTAGCGGTCGGACTCGCCGTGCGAGAACGCACCGCCGCCGATGGCGTCGAGCACCGCGCGCAGGCGCGGGTCTTGTTCGATGTGCAGGCGCGGCTCGTAGCCCAGCGACTTGCTGCGCGCCACCGCGTCGGCGCGCAGCCCGAACACGAACATGTTCTCAGGGCCGAAGGCCTGCGCCATCTCGATATTGGCGCCGTCCCAGGTGCCGATGGTCAGTGCGCCGTTGAGCGCGAACTTCATGTTGCCGGTGCCCGAGGCCTCGGTGCCGGCGGTGGAGATCTGCTCAGACAGGTCGGCCGCCGGGATGATCACTTCGGCCAGCGACACGCTGTAGTTGGGCAGGAACACGACCTTCAGTTTGGCGCCCACGCGCGGGTCGCCGTTGACCACCCGCGCCACGTCGTGGATCAGGTGAACGATCTGCTTGGCCATGTGGTACGCCGACGCGGCCTTGCCGGCGAAGATCACCGTGCGTGGCAGCCACGGCGCTTTCGGGTCGGCCAGGATCGCCTGGTAGCGCGCCACCACGTGCAGCACGTTGAGCAGTTGGCGCTTGTATTCGTGGATGCGCTTGACCTGCACGTCGAACAGGCTGGCGGGGTCGACGGCAATGCCGAGTTCGTGCGCCACCAGCGCGGCCAGGCGCTGCTTGTTGTCGCGCTTGGCCTGCATGAAGGCGACGCCCAGCGTCGTCTGCGCAGCCAGCGGCACCAGCCGGGCCAGCTGGTCGAGGTCGGTGCGCCAGCCGTCGCCGATGGTGGTGTCGAGCAGCGCTGACAGCACCGGGTTGGCCTGCGCCAGCCAGCGCCGCGGCGTGACGCCGTTGGTGACATTGGTGAAGCGGTCGGGGTAAAGCGCGGCGAAGTCCGCGAAGATGGTCTGCACCATCAGTTCGGAGTGCAGCGCCGAGACGCCGTTGACCTTGTGCGAAGCCACGATCGACAGCGCCGCCATGCGCAGCCGGCGGTCGCCGCCTTCCTCGATCAGCGACAGGCGACCGGCCAGGGCCGCGTCGCCCGGGAACTTCGCGCCCACCTCGTCCAGGTGCTGGTGATTGATCTCGTAGACGATCTCGAGGTGGCGCGGCAGCAGCCGTTCGAACATGCGCACCGGCCAGGTTTCGAGCGCCTCGGGCATCAGCGTGTGGTTGGTGTACGAAACCGCCTGCCGCGTGATGGCCCAGGCCTTGGCCCACGGCAGCGCGTGTTCGTCGACCAGCAGGCGCATCAGCTCCAGTGGCGTGAGTGCCGGATGCGTGTCGTTCAGGTGAATCGCGTTGCGCAGGCCCAGGTCGTGCAGCGATGCGCGCTGCTGCAGGTGCCGCGCGATGATGTCCTGCAGCGAGGCGCTGACGAGCAGGAACTCCTGCTTCAGGCGCAGCTCGCGGCCGGCCTCGGTGCTGTCGTCGGGGTAGAGCACCCAGTTCAGCAGGTCGGCCGCCAGCCGGTTGCGGCCAGCCGCCAGGTGCTCGCCGCGACAGAAGGCGGCGAAGTCGAAGCTGCCCTCGGCGCTGGCGCTCCATTGGCGCAGCGTCGAGACGCGCCGTGTGGCGTGGCCGGGCACGATGAAGTCGTAGGCCTGCGCGACCACGCGCTCGGCCGGTGACCAGCGGCGGGCATCGGCATCACCAGACACGCGCCCACCGAAGCCGACCAGGTAACGCAGTTCGGGCCGCGGGATCTCCCACGGGTTGCCCAGGCGCAGCCAGTGGTCGGGGTGCTCGACCTGGCGCCCGTTCTGGATCGCCTGCGCGAACATGCCGTATTCGTAGCGCACGCCATAGCCGAACGACGGCAGGCCGACCGTGGCGAAGGAGTCGAGGAAGCAGGCGGCCAGCCGGCCCAGCCCGCCGTTGCCCAGGGCGGCGTCGGCCTCGTGCTCCAGCACCTCGCCCAGCGGCTGTTTGGCTGCCTTCAGCGCGGCGCGCAAGGGCTCGTCGAGGCCGAGCGCTTGCAGCGCGTTGCCGAGTGCGCGGCCCATCAGGAATTCCATCGACATGTAGTGCACGCGGCGGCCGTCTTTCGCGACGCGGTCTTCGGCCTGGGTCTGCACCCAGCGGTCGGCCAGTTCTTCGCGACAGGCTGCGGCGGCGGCGCGCAGCGCGGCGTGGGCGGTGGTGGGGTCGGCACTGCGCGCCAGCGCGCGATCGAAGTCGGCACGGAACGACGCGGCCAAGGGTTCGAGCGGCGCGCGCACGGTGCGCGGAAGGGTGGATGCGGTCATCGAAAAAGGGCTCCAGGGACGGGTGCTTGGCCCGGGCGGCCCCAAAGAAATCAAGGCCAGTTTGGCTGTAATTTGACTACACGATTTAGCGCTTGGCAATCGGAATCACGCCGTACCTCGGTGTAACTTCCTCACTGTGGTCGGAGGAAAACACAATGGCCTAAAACTGTCTGTAATTCAGCTACACGAACAGGGCATGAATCTCACAGCCGATCAAGCACTTCCTTGCGCTTTTGCATGTACTCGGCTTCGCTCAGCAGCCCCGCGTCGCGCAGGCGCTTCAAGGTGCGCAGGCGCAACTCCTGTTCTTCGAAGTAGGCCGCATCGCGTGCCGGCGCAGGCGCCGCCGGAGCGGCGCGCGGGGCTGCTGCCGCAGCCGCAGCAGCGGGCAACACCGCCGCAGGCGCGGCGGCAGCAGCGGGCGCGGCGGCCTTGGGCGCGGCCGTCGGCGTCAACGGCTGGCCCCAGCCGCCGGGAGGCGCCGCGGTCGCTGCGGCGGGAGCCACCGGTGCCACCGCAGCCGCCGTGGCAGCCGCAGCGCCAGGTTGCATCAACGATTGAAGCGATGCCGCCGGCGCCGCTGCCGCCGTCGGCCCTACGGCGCCGCCGGCGCCGAAGGCACGCGCCACGCCGTCGAGCGCACGCGAGAACCACGAGCCGCCAGCCGCCGGGGCCGCGACCGGGGCGGCGGCAGCAGGCGTGGTGGCAGCAGCGCTGGCAGCCGTCAGCAGCCCCATCTGGTTCTCGCGATTCAGCCCGCTCAGCAGCGCACCGGCGGTGAGCTGGGTTGCCTGCAGGCGCGGATTGGGGCCGAGCAGGTCGACCACGGCAGTCGCCGGCGGACGCTCACCGGAATAGCCCATCGCCCACAGCGGGCGGCCGGGCTCGGGCTGGGCCGCACCCAGCGCCAGGCGTTCCAGCGAACTCTCGGGCGAACGGCGCAGCAGGCTCAGGTCGGATTCGATGGACAGTTTTGCGAGCGTCACCAGCGCCGTCACCGACGCGTTGGCTACCGCCTCGGGGCCGACGAACGAGCCCGGCACTGTGAACGACACCGTGCGCCCGCGCACGCGCACATCAGTGGCAAAGAACACCGAGCGGTCGAGGGTCGCCGCCACCTCGGCCGGGGAGACGGACGGCGTGGCTTCCTGCAGGGCATCGGCGAACTGGCGCTTCATCAGCTCGGGCCGGGGGGTCAGCACGATGGCCTTTTCCCAGGCGTGGGCCGGGTCGATGCTGGCGCGGCGGCCCGGCAGCGTGACCGTGTTGCCGGAACCGGCCACGCGATCGGTGTCGAGGTAAATGTCTAGGTTGAAGGCGTAGAAGCCGCGACGCGCAAAGGCCGACAGGTCTTCGCTGCCCAGGCCGGGCGGGCGCGCAGATGCCGGGCTGCGGATGGGGTTGCGGAAGCTGGCCTCGAAGCGCAGGTCGCGACCGTCGGCGAACACGCGCAGCGAGCGCAGGTCGAGGTCACCGGGTGTGAAGGCGCTGTCGCGCGGGTAGACCAGCGTGCCGTCGCCGACGTCGTCACCTTCGGGGTCGCTGATGTCCAGCAACGGCGTGGTCTGGGCCAGCACCGCCAGGGGTAGCAGCAGCAACGCAACGGCGAGGGAACTCGTTTTCATGGGCAATCTCGGCTGGGTGAAAAAGTGCGCCGCGGAGCACGGCACGCTGGCTGGCCGAAGCGTAAGGCAACGGGGCCCTGCCCCGAGTGGGACAGGGCCCTGCGCAGGGGCGGTATGAACGTGAGGGCGCTCAAGGAAATGTGGCTTTGCCACTTTCCGGCATCCCCACGGGGGACGGCCGCCGCAAGCCGGCGGCCTTGGGGCACCTAAAAAATCGCCTTCACGAAGGCCTTCATGCGGTACTGCTTGAAGTTCTCCTGCGCGTTGGTTTCGAACGGGTCGCCGGTGCCGCGAATCCACTGCGCCAAGACCCCGGTCTCGAAGCCGGCCAGGTTGTAGGCCAGCCGCACGGTGCCGATCTTCTTGTCGTTGTTGATCTGCGAACCCGACTTGGTGATGTCGCGCGAGTAGCGGCCGTAGGACAGGCTGCCGTAGAGGTCGCCGAACAACTGGTTGCCGGCGCTCAGGGTGTAGCCCGAGTCCTTGGTGTCGCGGTCGTCGCCGGCATTGCTGATCTGGCCGTTGTTCTTGTCGTCGACACGCTTGTACTTGAAGCCCAGCTCCACCCCGCCGGCCACCGGCAGCACGTAGCTGGCCTTGGCCACGAACAGGTTGGTCTTGCGGTCGTTGTTGAGGTTGAAGTAGTTCGACAGCGGCCCGGTGGGCGAGTAGTCCTGCCAGTTGTAGTTGTAGCCGATGCGCGTGTACTCGACCGACAGCGGGATCTTCGCCACCTCGTAGTTCACCAGGAAGGTGTGGCCCTTCCAGCCCTGCACCGATTCGTTGGGCGCTTCGTCGAAGTCGATGAACGAGTTGTCGAGCAGGCCGTTGGCACTGGATTTCAGGCCACTCGACGTGCGGCACACGCCGCCGCCGCTGGAGTAGCAGCGGGGCGACGCCGGCGACTGGGTGTAGTCCCTGGCTGCGCCGCCAAGCCAGATCGCGCCGCTTTCCTTGCCGCGGCGGTCGCCGCTCTCGTCGCCCCAGGCGTACCAGGCGGCTTCGGAGCCTTCGGTCAGCAGCACGTCGGTCTCGCGCCGGGCGGCGGTGTTGCTGTAGTAGCCGGCACCGATGTTGAAGTACTGGTAGTTGACCGTCAGGCCCGGCAGCGGCAGCGAGCTCAGCGACACGTCGAGCTTGATGGCGCGGTCGTTGATGCTGGACTTCGGGCTGTTGATCCAGGGCTGGTCGAACAGCTGCTGGGTCTTGTACTCGGACCGGTAGTACGCGCCCTTCACGTCCACACCGTCGATCACGCTGCCCTCGCCCTTGATCATCAGCACATTGGTCTTGGCAAAGGTCTGGATGTCACGGCCGTCGTTGGGGTTGGTGTCGGCCGCCAGGTTGCGGTCGTTGAACCACTGGTAGCTGGTGGTCAGCTTGGCAGGGCCGATCTGCGCCTTGGCCTGGGCGATGTAGACGCCTTCGTTGAACTGGGTCTCGTCGCTGCTGCAGCAGCTCGGGCCCTGACCGAAGTTCGACTGCAGGTAGTTCGGCAGCGACAGGCGCGCCACTTCCCAGCTCGCGCCGGCCATCGGCAGCGGGCCCTTGAAGTAGAAGCCCTTGTAGTTGTCGCGGTCGATGTAGCGCACCTGACCGACGGTGAACGGGTCGAACATGCCCCAGTCGCTGGAACCGATGAGCACCTGGTCGAGCCACTTGTAGCCGGGGGTCAGCAGCACGTAGGCGCCGCGCAGCTTGACGAAGTTGGCCCGTGTCGGCGTCAGTTCGTTGTCGCCGCCGAAGCCGCCGAAGTCGGTCCAGTAGGCCGCCGGGCTGCGGCTTTGCAGACGAACACCGGCTTCCACCTGCTTCGAGATGGTCGCCTTGATGCGCAGTTCAAACTCGGTCCACTGCCCGTTGTCGGTGCCGCTGGAGGTGTCGCCGCTGCCCGGCCCGCCGGGGTTGCCGGTGCTCACACGGCGCTGATCGCCGTCGAGGAATTTCATGTAGATGTTCGAGCCGCTGAAGTCGATGCCGGCCGCAAAGGCAGGCGCCGCGAGCGCCATGCCGATCGCCGCACAGACTGGCTTGATGGAGAGTTTCTTCATGGGGTGTACTCCTTGTTTGTTGTCGACTGTCACTTCTTGATCATCTTCAGCGTGGCCGTCTTCGTGGCCTTGCCGTCCGGCCCGCAGGTGTAGGCCAGCATCTCGGACTGCTTGGCATCGGGGCCGTCCAGTACGTCCAGCACATGCGGGTCGCAGTCGGCATCGTTGCCGCCGCCGAAGCGGTGCTGGCCCTCGTATTCGTTGACCTTGCGGGTCAGGAAATCACCCGCCGCGGGGAAGCCTTCGTTGGACTGCATCACCACCTGGTACGACCAGCCATCGACGTTGCCATCGCCGCCCAGTTCCGCCAGAGGGACCGAGCCGGTGATGACGCGGCCCCGGCCACGGGTGATGTTCGGCACCACGATGTCCTTGGCCAGCGCGCCGGCCTTGGCTTCGGCCTCGCCGGTGACGCGGGCCTTCTTCTGCGGCGACAGGATGACCAGCTTGTTCCACTCGTGGCCGGCGGCGAACACCACGTTCAGCCCGGGCGGCGTGGCGGTGTTGCCGCCGGCACCGGTCTTGATGAAGACGAACACCATCTGCACCGCGAAGCCGCCACCCATGCCCCACGGGTCGTCGAGACCGGCCGCCACCTCGACCGAGAAGTCGACGTTGGCGCCACTTTTGACGGCCGAGAACTTGGTGATGTCGAACGAGCCCGCCTTGTAGACGCCGTCGGTCGGGTAGACGTAGTTGCCCGGGCCTTTGTCGTCACCCTTCGGGTCGGTGAACTCCACCGCGTGGGCCGACGCGGCACCGAGCGCGAGCAGACTGGCCATGCCGATGGCGCGCAGAGAAAAACGAGTCTTCATGGTGGGTTCCTCTTCAACTGGTTGGGGACTACTTGACGCTGCCGGCGGTGAGGCCGGACACGAGGTACTTCTGCAGGTACAGAAACAGGATCACGACCGGCAGCGACACGATCACCGAGCCGGCGGCGAAGAATCCCCATTGGGAGGAGAAGCCCCCGACGAAGAATCGCAATCCCACCGGGGCCGTGTACTTGGCCTCGGACTCGAGAAACACCGAGGCGAGGATGAATTCGTTCCACGCCGTCATGAACGAGAACAGCGCGGTGATGGCGATTGCCGGTTTGGCCAGCGGCAGGATGATGCGAAAGAAGATCGTCTGCGGCGAGGCGCCGTCGATGCGCGCCGACTCCTCGATGTCGATCGGGATGGTGTCGAAGTAGCCCTTCAGCATCCAGACGCAGAACGGGATCGCGGTGGTGGCGTAGACGATCACCAGGCCCCAGAAGGTGTTGCCCAGGCCCAGCCACTTGACGATGATGATGAACAGCGGGATCAGCATCAGCGTGCCGGGGAACATCTGCGACACCAGGAAGGCGAGCATGCCGCCGTCGCGCCCCGGAAAGCGAAAGCGCGAGAACGCATAGGCGGCGGTGCACGCCAGAAAGACGCCGAGCACCGTGGTCATCACCGACACCAGCACGCTGTTCAACAGCCAGCGGCCGAACGGCTGCTCGGTCATCACGTCGACGAAGTTCTTGACCGAAAAATGCGCCGGCCACGGCAGCACGCCGCGCAGTCGCTCCAGGAAGCTGGGGTCTTTCGGCAGGTCGATGATGCCCACGCTTTGCTGGCCCGAGAACGCCAGCGCCAGCACCCACAGCACCGGGTACAGGCTGATCAGCGTGAAGCTGATCAAGCCCAGGTGGATCCAGAAGTGATTCTTGCGTTCGCCCATGCCGGCCTCAGTACGATTCGGTGGCGCGCGTCATGCGGGTCTGGAAGTACCCGTAGACCAGCAGGATGATGAAGATCACCGTCGAGTAGGCCGCCGCGTAGGCGTACTGGTAGTTCTCGAAGGCGATCTTGTAGGCCTTGGTGATCAGGATCTCGTTGGCGCCGCCGGGCTCGCCGCCCGACACCAGGAAGATGATGTTGAACATGTTGAAGGTCCACACCACCGACAAGATGATCGACGGGATCAAGGTGGGCCGCAGCAGCGGCAGCGTGATGCTTTTCAGCTGCTGCCAGCGGTTGGCGCCCTCGACCTCGGCGGCCTCGTACATGTCTTTCTGGATCGACTGCAGCGCGCCCAGGATCACCACCATCATGAACGGGAAGCTGAGCCAGCCATTGGTCACCAGCCCGGTCATGAAGGAACTGACGACCCCGTCGAACCACGCCACCGGCTGCATGCCGAACATCTGCAGGAACTGGTTGATGACACCGAACTGCGGGTGGAACATGCCGCGCCAGACCAGGGCGGTGATGTAGTTCGGGATCGCCCACGGCAGGATCAGCAGGATGCGGTACAGCCACTTGCCCTTGAGGCCTTCCGTGTTCAGCGCCATCGCCAGGATGAAGCCAACCGTGACGCCGACCACCACGTTGGTGACGGTCCAGATCACCGTCATCATCAAGGTCCAGTAGAAGTTCTGGTAGTTGAAGACGGTGCCCTCGGCGCTCTTGGTGACGATATTGAAGTCACCCAGGATGGCGATGAAGTTGTCCAGCCCGATCCAGCGCTCGCGGAACGGCGTGGCCTCGTTGAACAGCGTGGTGTCGGTGAACGCCAGCCCGATGCCGTAGAAGAACGGGAAGAACACCAGCACCAGCATGCCGATCATGGCCGGCATCACGTACGCATACGCATCGGCGTGGTCGCGCAACGCGTTGGCGGTGCGCTCGGCGAAGCCCTGCACGAAGAACAGCAGCAGCACGAGCCCGACCAGGTTGATGCCCCAGAAGCTGCGGTCCAGGAAGCGGGTGTGCGAGTCTTTTTGCGCCGCATCGGAGCGCGGCAGCACCGAGCCGTCGGCCGAGATCAGGTTCAGCGGGCGACCGTAGGCGTCGGTGTCCCACACGCTGGCCTTGCCTGCCTGCGCCGCGTGGGCCGCCGCACCGGTGCGGCGGTAGGCGGCAGCGACATTGGCCTGCACCTTCGAGATCGCCAGGTCGGCGGCAGCGGTGGCCCGGCTCATCTCGCCCAGGCGCTGCTGCTGAAAGCCCACCGCCAGCAGCAGCAGCACCAGCACCGCCAAGCCGCGTGCGATGTCGAAGCCGCGCTGCGGCTGCACGCGCAGGAAGAAGCCGATCACCAGCGCTGCCGCCAGCACGCCCAGCGCAAGGCCCCAGGCGCCGCCGGGCGCAACCGCGACCGCGCCCGCGTCGCGAATGCGCGCCTGCACGATGCCTTCGAACTTGCCGTCCACCACGTAGGGAACCGTCACACCCACGATGCCGACTTCCTTGTCGTCGACCTGCACCGTCTTCTTGCGCACGGCGCCTTCGCTGACGTTGGTCTCGCCGGCCGAGCGCAACGCCGTGGCCAGGTCGAACAGCGGCTTCTCTTCGCGCTTCAGGCCGCGCGGCGCGGCGTCTTCAGTGCGCGTGGAAGCCACCAATTGGCGACCGGCCACCACCAGCGCCGAGTCGAGCGACGGCAGCTCCGCCTTCCAGCGCTTGATGCGCTCGGCCGCGGCCTCTTCGTTCGCGCCGGCCAGCGATGCGCCGATGGCGTTGGCCACCAACACCGCCTCGCGCTGCTTCTGCTGCAACGCGAGGTCACTGCTGACGCTGCCGTAGAGCCAGCCCGTCAACGCCAGCACCACGGCCATGGCCACGCCCAGGCCCCACAGGGCGCGGCGCTTCAGCCAGGTCACTGAGCTGCTCATTCGGGGCTTTCGCTGGGCTCGAAAGAGGGGTCGACGATCACTTCGACTTGCGCAGCGCAGCGATGCTGTCGGTCATCGTGCCGGCCGCTTCTTTCAGTGCCGCGTCGACCGTCGCGTTGCCCTTCACGATCTTGTTCATCGCGGTGGTGGCGGGCGACCAGATCATCGTCATCTCGGGCCGATTCGGCATCGCCTCGGAGTTGTCGAGCTGGTCGCGGAAGCCCTTCAAGATCGGGTCGCCGCTGACGCGCTTGTCGTTGTAGATGTTCTTGTTGGTGTGCAGCTGGCGCCCTTCGAGCGCGAGCACCAGGCCGGCTTCTTCCGAGGTCAGGTACTTGGCCAGTTCGTAGGCGGCTTCTTTCTTGCCGGAGCTGGCCGCGACATAGGCGCCTTCGATGGTGACCCACGGGCGCATCGGCTTCTTCGCTGCGTCGACCACCGGCAGCACGGCCAGGCCGTAGTTGATCTTCTTGTCGATGTCGCCGACGAACCAGGGACCGTTGATGACCATCGCCACCTTGCCCTCGTTGAACATCGAGGCGATCAGCGCTTCCGAAGGCTCGGTCGGCATGATGCCGTCCTGCTTGTACCAGGTCATCATCTGGTTCAGCGAAGCCACGTTGGCGGGGCTGTTGACGACCAGCTTGCCGTCCTTGTCGAACACCGCGCCGCCAAAGGCGTTCATCAGCGCCGAGTGGAAATAGAAGTTGGTGTACCAGTAGGCCAGGCCGTAGCGCCCGGACTGCGCGTTGGTCAGCGTCTTGGCCAGCTTGACCATTTCGTCGGTGGTCTTGGGCGGGCTCTTGACCAGGTCCTTGTTGTAGATGAGCGTGGTCATCTTGTAGTTGATCGGCAGGCCGTAGACGCCGCCCTTGTACGACATGGCGTCCAGCATGCCGGGCAGCAGGCGGTCCTTGGTGGCCTTGTCGATGAAGAAGTCGACCGGCTCGACGGTCTTGCCCGCTTCGATCCAGCCGCCCAGCCGGTCTTGCGCATAGATGAACACGTCGGGGCC
>JANNBZ010000126.1:0-4845 GCA_031386065.1 Burkholderiales bacterium | reverse complement strand
GCGCGGCAGATCGCGCAGGAAGAGCTGGTCCTGCAGGCTCTTGGTGGCGGTACTGACCAGCACCCGCGCGCCCGACAGCAGGGCCGGCACCAAGTAGGCGAACGTCTTGCCGACACCGGTGCCCGCCTCGGCCACCAGGGCGCGTTGCCCGTCGATGGCGGCAGCAACTTCAAGCGCCATGCGGATCTGCACTTCGCGCTCGACATAGCGGCTGTCGGCACGCGCCAGCGCGCCCGCGGGCGCAAAGGCTTCCGCCACCGCCTCGGTCAGTGCGCTCATGCAGGCTGCGGCGGGTCGAGCTCGGCTTCGAGATGGGCGATCTGGTCGCGCAGCAACAAGCGGCGCTTCTTGAAGCGCCGCAGCACCAGCTCGTCCTTTGGCACCGCGCCGGCGGCTTCGTCGATCAGGCTGTCGAGGTCGCCGTGTTCGATGCGCAGTTCGATCAGTCGACGGGCGAGAGAGTGCAGGTTGTCGTCCATTAATTCGCGTTCAATGCGCGAGGGTGCGGGGGTCATTGCGATTATAGTTTTCGACCATGAGCACCACCCCACCAGGACACCGGCTGTCGGCCGCCACAGGCATGCACCGGGGGGATCGGGCGTACCAACAAGACCAGGTCGAGATCATTGCGCACCAGCGCGTGCCCGGCTGTGCCCTGGCCGTGCTGGCCGACGGCATGGGCGGCAAGAGCGGCGGTCGCAAGGCGGCCGACCAGGTGATCCTTACAGCGCAACAACTGTTCGAGCGCTACGTGCCCAGCCGCGACGATGCTGGCGAGTCGATGAAGCAACTGGTGCTCGAAGCGCACCTGATGATCAAGCTGACGGCCATCACCTCGGAAGAAGAACCCCACAGCACGTTGGCCGCCTTCGTGATCGGCGCCAACCGCGAGTGCGTGACGATCCACGCTGGCGACTCCCGCGTCTATCACTTCCGCGGTGCCGAGATGGTCAGCCGCACCACCGACCACTCTTTCGTGCAGCGCCTGGTCGACGAAGGCACGATCTCGGCCGACGATGCCAACACGCACCCGCAGTCCAACCTGCTGACGGGCTGCCTGGGCACGCACCAGGACCCGCCGCTGTCGGTGAACCACATCGACAAGCTGCAGATCGGCGACACCATGCTGGCCTGCAGCGACGGCCTGTGGCACTACTTCAGCCCGAAAGAGCTGGGCGCCATCGTGCACGCCTTGCCCCCACGAGAAGCCAGCGAGATGCTGGTCAGCAAGGCGCGCCAGCGGGCCCGTGGCGGCGGCGACAACCTGTCGCTGGCGCTGGTGCGGGTCGAAGCGCTGGCCTGATCGCGCGCAGCGTCAGGGCTGCGAGGCTGGTGAGTTTGGTGACAGCGGCGTCACCGGCAGCGATGCCGCCGGCTTCTTGCCGCTGGCCGCTCGCGCGGCGTTTCGCCGTTCCACGTCGTCACGATGCGCCTGCGCGGCTCGCTGCCGAGCCTGGTATTCGGATACGCGCTGCGCGTCGGCTGCCGCCGGCCGTTTTGCACTGCGGGGCTCTGAACGCGGGCGCGGCGCCGGCGGAGTTTTGACCGGCTTGGCCGCGTCAACGGCGTGCGCGCGCGAGCTGGACGCTGCAGATGCGGCGGGCTGCGCGGCGGAATGACTGCGGGCTTGCAATTCCACCTCGCGGCGGCTCGCCTCTTCGGCGCTCACCTTGGCCCGGATCGCGTCGATTCTCTCGGCCGCCCGGCGCTTGCGCTGCGCCTCGTCCAGCATGGTCAGTTGCAGGCGCAGCCGCTCGTGGGCGTCTCGGTGCCGCTGGCGGACCTCTTCAAGACATGCAGCGACCACGAAGCGGGCACGACACGCCGCGTCGGCGCGGCTGAACTCGGCGTCGGACTGCTGTCGCTCCAACGCGATCCGCTGCCGCTCGCCTTCATCGGCGACGGCGTCCACGGCACGCGCCGGGCTGGCGATCAGCAGCGCCGGAAAAAAGAAAAGCAAGCCCATCGTCTTCATGGCGGTCTCAGGTCAATCCGGTGTCGACATCCCGCCTCGCCAGTGCCAGGTAGTCGGCCGACTGCATCTCGTTCAGGCGCGAGGCGGTGCGCGGGAACTCATGCGCCAGCGGGCCTTCGGTGTACAGCGCCTCGGGTTCCACTTCGGCCGACATGATGAGCTTGACGCGGCGGTCGTACAACACATCGACCAGCCAGGTGAAGCGGCGCGCCTCCGACGCCAGCCGCGGCGACATCTGCGGCACGCCCGACAGCAGCAACGTATGGAACTGCGTAGCGAGTTCGAGGTAGTCGTTCTGCGAACGCGGTCCGCCGCAGAGTTGCTTGAAGTCGAACCACACGACACCCCCCGCACGCCGACGCGCGCGCAGTTCGCGGTGCTCGATGCGCAGCAGCGGGCTTTCGTCCTTGGCCTCGGTCACGCGCTCGAACGCCTCGGCCATCGCGGCCTCGGCGGCCTCGCCCAGCGGCGAGTGGTACAGCCGCAGCCGCTCCAGCGTGAGCCGGCGGTAGTCGACGCCGTGGTCGACGCTGATCACTTCCAGCTTCTGCTTCAACAGCTCGATCGCGGGAAGAATACGGTCGCGGTGCAGCCCGTTCGGGTACAGGTCGTCGGGCTTGAAGTTCGAGGTGGTGACGATGCTGACCCGGTGCGCGAACAGCGATTCGAGCAGGCGGTGCAGGATCATCGCGTCGGTCACGTCGGCCACATGAAACTCATCGAAGCAGATCAGCCGGTAGCGTCGCGAGATGCGCAGTCCCAGTTCGTGCAGCGGGTTCACCGTGCCGTGCATCTCGGCCAGTTCGCGGTGCACTTCGCGCATGAACTCATGGAAGTGCAGGCGGGTCTTGCGCGTCAGCGGCACCGCGTTGAAAAAGCAGTCCATCAGGAAGCTCTTGCCGCGCCCCACGCCGCCGTGCATGTAGACGCCGCGTGGAATCTCCGGGCGGCGCAGCAGCTTGGTCAGCGCATTCGACCGACGCGCCTTGTAGTCGGCCCATTCGGTCTCGCAGCGCTCGAGCGAATCGATGGCGTGCAGCTGGGCCGGGTCAGCGGTGTAGCCCCGCTCGGCCAGCGTGTCGAAGTAGAGCTGGCGCACGCCCATGGACAGCGCGCGATCAGAAGTTGAGGGTGCGCTTGTCGACCGCGAGCGCGGCTTCCTTGGTGGCTTCGCTCAAGCTGGGATGCGCATGGCAGATGCGCGCAATGTCTTCGCTCGACGCCTTGAACTCCATCGCCACCACGGCCTCGGCAATCAACTCCGAAGCCTGCGGGCCGACGATGTGAACGCCGAGGATTTCATCGGTCGCCGCGTCGGCCAGGAACTTCACCATGCCGGTGGTGTCGCCCAGTGCACGCGCGCGCCCATTCGCCATGAACGGGAAGGTGCCGGCCTTGTAGGCCCGGCCTGCGGCCTTGAGTTGCTGCTCGGTCTGGCCGACCCAGGCGATCTCGGGCGAGGTGTAGATCACCCACGGAATGGTGTTGAAGTTGACGTGCCCGTGCTGACCGGCAATGCGCTCGGCCACCGCCACGCCTTCTTCCTCGGCCTTGTGCGCCAGCATCGGGCCGCGCACCACGTCGCCCACCGCCCACACGTTGGGCAGGTTGGTCTTGCAGTCGGCGTCGACGACGATGGCTCCGCGCTCGTCCAGCGCCAGCCCCACGGCGTCGCCGTTCAGGCCGATGGTGTTGGCCACCCGGCCGATGGACACGATGAGCTTGTCCACGCTGAGCGTCTGTGCTTCGCCCTTGGCGTTGGCGTAGTTCACGCTGACGCCCTTCTTACCCAGCTTCACGTCGCTGATCTTCACGCCCAGTTCGATCTTCAGGCCCTGCTTGGTGAACGCCTTGTGCGCCTCTTTGGCGATCTGCTCGTCGACCGCACCGAGGAAGGTCGGCAGCGCTTCGAGCACTGTCACATCGGCACCCAGGCGACGCCAGACCGAGCCCATCTCCAGACCGATGACGCCCGAGCCAATGACGCCCAGCCGGGCCGGCACGGCGGCGATTTTCAGCGCGCCGTCGTTCGACAAGATGGTTTCTTCATCGAAGGCAGCACCCGGCAAGGCGCGTGCATTCGAGCCGGTGGCCACGATGACGTGCTTGCCGGTCAGCGTCTCGGGGGCGGCGCCCGCCACCGTGATCTCGTAGCCAACACCGACGGCCTTGGCGAACGAGCCACGGCCGTGAAAGAAGCTGATCTTGTTCTTCTTGAACAGGTACAGGATGCCGTCGTTGTTCTGCTTCACGACCGTGTCCTTGCGGGCCAGCATTCGGACCACGTCGATGGACAGGTTGGACAGCTTGATGCCGTGGTCGGCGAAGTGGTGGCCGGCCTGGTCGAAGTTTTCACTCGACTGCAGCAAAGCCTTCGACGGGATGCAGCCGACATTGGTGCAGGTGCCGCCAGGGGCGGGACCGCCCTGGTCGTTTTTCCATTCGTCGATGCAGGCGACGCTGAAGCCGAGCTGTGCGGCGCGGATGGCCGCGATGTAGCCGCCGGGGCCGGCACCGATGACGATGACGTCGAACTGTGATGTGCTCATCGTCGGGCTCAAATGTCGAACAGCAGACGCGCAGGATCTTCCAGCGCTTCCTTCATCGCCACCAGGCCGAGCACGGCTTCGCGGCCGTCGATGATTCGGTGGTCGTACGACATGGCAAGGTAGTTCATCGGACGCACCACGATCACGCCGTTCTCGACCACCGCACGGTCCTTGGTGGCATGCACGCCGAGGATGGCCGACTGCGGCGGGTTGATGATGGGCGTGGACAGCATCGAGCCGAAAGTGCCGCCGTTGCTGATGGAAAAGGTGCCGCCGGTCAGATCGTCGAGCGAGAGCTTGCCGTCACGTGCTTTCTGCCCA
>JANNBZ010000105.1:0-4359 GCA_031386065.1 Burkholderiales bacterium | reverse complement strand
TCGGCCTTCATCGACATCGGCCTCGACCGCGCGGCTTTCCTGCATGTGGCCGATGTGCAGGTGGCCGGTGCACCGCGTCACGAGCACGGCCCGGGTGCTGCGCCGCCGACGCCGATCGAGCGGCTGGTCTTCGAAGGTCAGACGCTGACCGTGCAGGTGGTGAAGGACCCGATCGGCACCAAGGGCGCGCGGCTGTCGTCGCAGATCAGCATTGCCGGTCGCCTGCTGGTGTTCCTGCCGCAAGACGACCACATCGGCATCTCGCAGAAGATCGGCTCGCACGAACTGCGCGAGCAGTTGCGCGGCCGCATGAGCGTGCTTGCGGGCAAGCCGGAAGACGGCGCCACCGGAGGCTTCATTTTGCGCACGAATGCCGAGGACGCCACCGATGCCGAGCTGGCCGACGACATCGCCTACCTGCGCAAGACCTGGAACGCCGTGCGCGAGCGCAGCTTCAAGTCGCCACCCGGCAGCCTGCTGCACCAGGATCTGAGCCTGGTGCAGCGCGTGCTGCGTGACCTGGCGCAGGAAAGCACGCAGGCGATTCGCATCGATTCGGGCGAGCAGTTCCAGGCCCTCAAGTCCTTCGGTGAGCAATTCGCGCCCACCTCGGTCGGCAAGCTGCAGCACTACCGCGGCGAGCGGCCGATCTTCGACCTGTTCAACATCGACGACGAGATCGCCCGCGCGCTGGCGCGGCGGGTCGATTTGAAGTCGGGTGGTTACCTGATCGTCGACCAGACCGAGGCGCTGACCACGGTCGATGTGAACACCGGCGGCTACGTGGGTGCGCGCAGTTTCGACGACACCATCTTCAAGACCAACCTCGAAGCGGCGCAATCCATCGCGCGGCAACTGCGCCTGCGCAACCTGGGCGGCATCGTCATCGTCGACTTCATCGACATGGCGCGCGAGGACCATCAGGCGGCGGTGCTGTCCGAGTTTCGGAAGCAGTTGCAGCGGGACCGCACCAAGACCACGGTCAGCGGCTTCACCGGCCTGGGCCTGGTGGAGATGACGCGCAAGCGCACCCGCGAGTCGCTGGCCCACATGCTGTGCGAGCCCTGCCCCACCTGCGGGGGCAAGGGCCAGGTGAAGACCGCGCGCAGCGTGTGCTACGACATCCTGCGCGAAATTCTGCGCGAGGCGCGCCAGTTCAACCCCAAGGAATTCCGCGTCATCGCGTCGGCCAGCGTGGTCGAGATGCTGCTCGACGAAGAGAGCCAGCACCTGGCCGGCCTGAGCGACTTCATCGGCAAACCGATTTCGCTGCAAGCCGAGGCGACCGGGTCGCCGGAGCAGTACGACATTGTGTTGATGTGAGGTTTGTGCACTGCGTACTTGGCCGAACTGCGCGTGAGCCGGTCGTGACGGGCGCCGCCGTTGTGTCGCCCTGGTTGATTGGCGTTCGCGGCTGAGATAACATATTGGTGTTAAAGCACCAATGTGAGGTTGTCATGAGCCGTCTGACCATCACCCTGTCCGAAGCCCGTTACCGGGCGCTCAAGGAAGCCTCAGCGCAGCGCGACAAGACCATCGGGCAACTGATCGACGAGAGCCTGGATTTCTACGGCATCAAGTCGCGAGCGGATGCGATTGGCCTCGTGCGCCGTGCGCGGGCTCAGAGCAAGCTTTCCGATACTCACGCAATGGCCGTGGCGCAGGAGCAAGTCAAAGCCGTCCGTCGCAAGCCATGACCTGCAAGCGATGAGATGGTCCGCCGTCATCATTGACACCAACGTGGTCGTTGCGGGTTTGCTGACCAAGCAGGACACGTCACCCGTTGCCCGCATCCTTGACGGCATGCTGGGGGCGGCCTTTCCTTTCGTGCTGTCCGAGGCGCTGCTGGCCGAGTACCGCACGGTGCTGGTGCGGCCGGTTCTGCGCAAGCTGCATGGCCTGACGGTTGCCGAAGTCGAGGCCGTCCTGACCGACATTGCCCAACACGCGGTTGTGCTGGCGCCCGCCGCTGCTCCACCCGCACCCGATCCGGGCGATCAGTTGTTGTGGGGCCTGCTCGCAGCCAAGGCAGACTTGGTGCTGGTCACCGGTGACAAGCTGCTGCTGCGGGATGCGGGCATGCGGGGGCGCGTGATGACGCCAAGTGCGTTCGTTTCTGCTATGAACCAAGGTATCGACGCACCATGAGCAAGGCGCCGGCGAGGTCCTCACAGCGCCGGCGGCGGATTCCAAACTTTGCCAAGTCGAGAGGGTTGCGTGGAGATCATTTCGTACGACAAGCTCACGTGGGACGCCAAGCGAAGGAATCGCGTCCTGTTCGAGATATTCGGGCTGCCCAAGCACGGATCTCCGCTCGGCTACTGTGTACGTGCATGGCAACCTGATGATCCACAAAGCCTCGCCGCGATGCCTTCTCGACACGATACTGTTCTAACGTAAGGGTGCCAGTTGTTTCGCCGTCCCTCCCTCCACCCATACACTCGCGCGCCATGCCACCCAACCCAACACCCGCCATGCACCTGTTTGCCATCTTCGGTGCGGGTGGTTTCGGGCGTGAGGTGATGCCGGCGGCGGTTCACAGCGTCGCGCAGCGCGGTGACTGCGACGACTGCGAGACCGTCTTCGTGGTCGACATGCCGACGCAGTCGCAGGTCAACGGCCACCGCGTCATCAGCACAGAACGCTTCCTCGCCGATCCGCGCAGCAAGCATTTCAACGTGGCGGTGGCTGATTCCACCAATCGACAGCACATCGCCGCGCTGCTGACCGCCGGCGGTGCGGAACCGTTCGAGGTGCGGGCCGCACACCACGTGACGCTCGACCACAGTACGGTGGCCGAAGGTGCCATCCTGTGCCCGTTCACCACCATCACGTCGAACGCGCGCATCGGCCGCTTTTTTCACCTGAACATCTATGGCTATGTGGCGCACGACTGCGTGATCGGCGACTTCGTGACCTTCGCACCGGCGGTGCGCTGCAACGGCCGCGTGGTGATCGAAGACCACGCCTACATCGGCACCGGCGCGGTGATTCGTGAAGGCTCCGACAGCCGGCCCATCGTCATCGGGCGGGGCGCCGTCGTCGGCATGGGCGCGGTGGTGACGCGCAGCGTGGCTGCGGGGCAGACCGTGGTGGGAAACCCTGCGTCGGCCTTGACGCGCAACGCGCGCGCCTGAGCACCGGATTGACTTCTCTTGCGTGACTCCATTTTTACCAGCGCATGGCCGTGTGACCACGCCGCGCCTTTCAGGGTTGAACGATGACACCGTCTCTTGACCGCTTGGCCGTGTTCGGGGCCGCTCCGGCGTTCGACCACAAGTTGCACGTGGGCCAGCCCAACCTGGGTGATCGCGCCTATTTCATGCAGCGGGTCGAACGAATCCTCGATTCGCGCTGGTTCACCAACAACGGCGAGTGCGTGCGCGAACTCGAGGCGGCGTTGTCGGCGTACCTGGGCGTGAAGCATTGCATCGCGGTGTGCAACGCCACCATCGGCCTGGAGATCGCCATCCGCGCGCTGCCGATGCAGGGCGAGGTGATCGTGCCTTCACTCACCTTCATTGCCACCGCACACGCGCTGCAGTGGCAGCAGATCACGCCGGTGTTCTGCGACATCGATCCCGAGACACACGTGCTCGATCCGGCGCAGGTCGAGCGGCTCATCACCGACCGCACCTCCGGCATTTTGGGCGTGCATGTGTGGGGCCGGCCGTGCGAGGTCGACGCACTGGAGGACATCGCGCAACGGCACGGCCTTCATCTGATGTTCGACGCGGCGCATGCCTTCGGCTGCTCGCATGCGGGCAAGATGATCGGCGGCTTCGGTCGCGCCGAGGTGTTCAGTTTTCACGCGACGAAGTTCTTCAACTCCTTCGAGGGCGGTGCCGTCACCACCAACGACGACGAACTGGCGAAGAAGATTCGCCTGATGACGAACTTCGGTTTTGCCGGCTACGACAACGTGGTCCACATCGGGACCAACGGAAAGATGAGCGAGGTGTCAGCCGCCATGGGCCTGACGTCGCTGCGTTCCGTTGACGAATTCGTTGCCGCCAACCGCCGCAACTACCACGTGTACCGCGACCGGCTGGGCCGCATGCCGGGGATGAAACTGTTTGCCTACGACGAGGCGCAGCGTTGCAACTTCCAATACGTGGTGGTCGAGTACACCGCTGCGGCGGGCGGCCCCACGCGCGACGATTTGGTGCAGGCGCTGTGGGCCGAAAACGTGATGGCCCGCAAGTATTTCTGGCCCGGTTGCCACCGCATGGAGCCCTACCGTACGCTGTATCCCCGCGCTGCAGGCAGGCTGCCCCACACCGACGCGGTCGCCGCGCGTTTGCTGATCCTGCCCACGGGCACCTGCGTGTCGGCCGCCGATGTGGAGCGGGTCTGCGA
>JANNBZ010000100.1:0-12264 GCA_031386065.1 Burkholderiales bacterium | reverse complement strand
CGTCAAGCAGAACCGCCTCAACGCGACCTTGCAACTGGTCAAGCGCGCGGTCGATCAGGGCCGCTTCGGCCGCATGGCGATGGTCACCGTGAACGTGTTCTGGACCCGTCCGCAAAGCTACTACGACGATGCGCCCTGGCGCGGCCGTTGGGACATGGACGGCGGCGCCTTCATGAACCAGGCCAGCCACTATGTGGACATGGTCGACTGGCTGGTCGGCCCGGTCGACAACGTGCATGCCTACACCGCCACACTGGCCCGCAACATCGAGGCCGAAGACACCGGTGTGATGAGCCTGCGCCTGCGCAGCGGCGCGCTGGCCTCCGTCAACGTCACCATGCTGACGCACAACAAGAACTTCGAGGGCAGCATCACCCTGCTCGGCGAACGCGGCACGGTGCGCGTCGGCGGCCTGGCCGTCAACAAGATCGAGCACTGGGACTTCGACACCCCGCACGAAGACGACGCCAAGGTGGCCGAGGCCAGCTACGGCATCACCAGCGTCTACGGCCCCGGCCACCCGCTGTACTACGACAACGTCATCAACACACTGCGCGGCGAGGCGCAGGCGCAGGTCGATGGCTACGAAGGCCTGCGCTCGCTCGAAGTGCTGATCGCGGCCTATCGCTCGGCACGCGACGGCGTGCGCGTCGGCCTGCCGCTGGTTTTTTGATGATCCACCCGTCGGCCATCGTGGACGAAGGCGCGCAACTCGGCGCGGGAACGCGCGTCTGGCACTTCGCGCATGTGTGCGCCGGTGCGCGCATCGGCGCCGACTGTTCGCTGGGGCAGGGCGTTTACGTGGGCAACGATGTGGTCATCGGCCGCAGCGTCAAGGTGCAGAACAACGTGTCGGTGTTTGATGCCGTGACGCTGGAAGACGACGTGTTCTGTGGCCCCAGCATGGTGTTCACCAATGTGCACAACCCGCGCGCGGCCGTGACGCGCAAAAACGAATACCGGCGCACCCTGGTGCGCCAGGGCGCCACGCTGGGGGCCAACTGCACCATCGTCTGCGGCGTGACGGTCGGGCGCTACGCCTTCGTCGGCGCCGGTGCCGTGGTCAGCCGCGACGTGCCTGATTTCGCCTTGGTGATGGGGGTGCCGGCGCGCCAGTCCGGGTGGATGAGCCGCCACGGCGAACGGCTGTCGTTTGCCGATGCGCTGAACGGCGACGCGGCCTGCCCGGCCACCGGCGAACACTACCTGTTGCGTGACGGTGTGTGCACACTGGCCAACGAGGCACCCGCATGAACGGCAAGCTCGAATTCATCGACCTGAAGGCCCAGTACGCCGCGTTGAAAGACCGCATCGCCGAGCGCATGCAGCGCGTGCTCGACCACGGCCAGTACATCATGGGTCCCGAGGTGAAGGAGCTGGAAGCCGCACTCGCCGAGCGCACCGGTGCGAAGCACTGCATCAGCGTGGCCAGCGGCACCGAGGCGCTGCTGATTGCCTTGATGGCGCTCGACCTGAAGCCTGGCGACGAAGTGATCACCACGCCGTTCACCTTCGCGGCCACGGCCGAGATGATCGTGTTGCTCGGCGGCAAGCCGGTGTATGCGGACATCGAGCCCGACACCTGCAACATCAACGCCCGTCTGATCGAAGCCAAGGTCACATCGCGCACGATCGCCATCATGCCGGTGGGCCTGTACGGCCAGGTGGCCGACATGGACGCCATCAACGCCATCGCGGCGCGCCACGGCCTGGCGGTGATCGAAGACGCAGCGCAGAGCTTCGGTGCCACATACAAGGGCAAGCAAAGCTGCAACCTCAGCACCTTCGGCTGCACCAGCTTCTTCCCCAGCAAGCCGCTGGGCTGCTATGGCGACGGCGGTGCCATCTTCACCAGCGACGACGCGCTGGCCCAGGCCTGCCGCGAGATTCGCGTGCACGGCCAGAGCGCGCGCTACACCCACACCCGCATTGGCGTCGGCGGGCGCATGGACACGCTGCAATGCGCTGTGCTGCTGGCCAAGCTGGAGCGCTTCGACTGGGAGCTTGAGCGGCGTGCCGAGATCGGTGCGCGCTACGCCGCGCTGCTGGCCGGCAGCGGCGTTCAGCTGCTGGCCGTGCGACCCGACCGCGACTGCGTCTGGGCTCAGTACACCGTCTTCGTCGACCAGCGCGACGCGGTGCAGGCCCGCTTGCAGGCGCAGGGCATTCCCACCGCCGTGCACTACCCGAAGCCGCTGCACCTTCAGCCCGCCTACGCAGCCGACTGCTGCCCCGACTGCTGCCCCGAGAGCGTGCGCGCCGGGGAGCGGGTGATGAGTTTGCCGATGAGTGCGGACTTGAGCGAAGCGGACCAGGACCGCGTGGTTGAAGCGCTTGCCGGATGAAGTCGGGCCGCTGGGCGAGTGCCCAGTCGAAACAGACCCTCACCTTGCTCAGCGGCACGGCGGTCGCCCAGTTGATCGCGCTGATCGCCAGCCCGTTACTGACGCGCCTTTTCGGGCCGCTGGATTTCGCGGCGCTGGCAATGTACGTCGCACTGCTCGGCTTGTTCGGCGTTGTGGCCAGTGGTCGCTACGAACTGGCCATCGTGCTGCCGCAGGACGATGGCCAGGCGCTGGACCTGGCTCGCCTGTCCATCCTGCTGGCCATCGTCAGCTCGGGCTGCCTGGGTGCAATCATCTTCGTGTTCGGCGATGCGTTGCTGGTCGGAGTTGGATCGCCATCGGCCCGCAGCTGGATTGGCTTGCTGCCGCTGGCCGTGGCCTTGACGGCTGGCTTGGCGGTGCTCGGAGCTTGGGCCAACCGCAAGGCGCGCTACCGCTTGCTGGCCGGCAACCGGGTGTTGCAAAGCGCGGTCGTCGTTGCGGTCAGTGTGGCGTTCGGCTTGTGGGGCCACCATGAGGCAGGCTTGATCTGGGGCAGCGCTGCCGGTTTGTTGGTGGCCTGCGTGTCGATGGCCGTTTGGACCGGGCGCAGCGCACAGCCGTCGCCGTGGTCAGTCGACTGGGATTCGATGCGCCGCGTGTCCGCCCGTCACGCCGACTTCCCGAAAGTCAACCTGCCGCACGCGCTGCTCGACAATGCGCAGGCGGTGCTGCTGCTCGCGATCATCGGTGCCGGCTGGGGTGGCACCTCGCTCGGTCTGTATTCGTTCGCGCTGCGGATCGTGCGCGTGCCGATGGCGATGGTGGGCTCGGCGATGGGGCAGGTTTTTCAGCAACACGCGGCCAGCGCCTTCAACCGGGGCCAGCCATTGCGCCCGCTGGTGCTGGCGCAATGGCGAAGGCAACTGACGTGGTTGGTCCCGCTGGCGATGTTCGCCGTCGCTGCGCCGTGGGCCTTCGCATGGCTGTTCGGCGAGGCATGGTCTGAAGCCGGTGTCTACGCGCTCATCCTGCTGCCCTGGATGACGCTCAGTTTCATGGTTTCGCCGCAGTCGCAGTTGCCGCTGGTGCTGGGGCGGCAGCGAGGCGCGCTGCTCTGGGGGCTGGCGTATCAGGCGGCCATGTTGCTGCCGCTGCTGGCCGCTTGGGCGCTGGCGGCCAGCGCCAGGCAGGCCCTGTTTGCGCATTCGATCATCGCGTCGCTGGTGCTGGCGGGCTATGCGCGCTGGCTGTGGCACATCAGCGGGACGGTGCAACGCCGTGGCTGACCTCGCGTTCTGGAATGGCCGGCTGCAGCGTTTCGGGCATACCGGTTGGGCCGACGCCGCCACCTACGCCTACGACCAACGGCTCAGGCTGCGGGCGGTGGCTTCGTTGATCGACACGCACACGGCCGCACGGCGAGACAAGGCACTCGACTTCGGCTGCGGGACCGGCGATTTTTCGGCGCTGCTGCTGACGCGTTTCGAGGCGGTCACCGCGCACGACATTTCGCAGGCCATCCTCAACACAGCGCGGCAGCGAGTGCCTTCATCGAAGCTGCGCTTGACCACTGATCCCTCTGCTGCCCTGGCGGACGGCCCGTACGACTTGATCCTCAGCGTGACGGTGCTGCAGCATGTGCTGGATGACGCCGAACTGCAGTCGCTCGCTGCAGACTTTGCGGCCGCGCTTGCGCCTTCGGGCCGCATCGTGGTGCTTGAAACCCTGGCAGCGCAGGGCTCGTCGAGCGCCGGTTACCTGAAGGGGCGCACCGAGGTGCAGCTTTGCAGCGTGTTCGAGCGTGTCGGGCTCGTGCTGCTGACAAGCCGTGGCTTCCCGCACCCGACCGAAGCGCCCACGGCCGAATTCAGCCGCTATCGGCGCAGGCTGGACGTTCGACTGCTCGGCCGCATGGCGACGGCGGGTGTCGCTGCTGCCCGCCGCAGGCTCGATGCCATTGCGCAGCGCAGTGCCGCGAAAGACGACGGAGTGCTCGCGGCGAATGCGGGACCGACCCGCTTGCTGGAGTTCGCCCGCGCGGGCGAACTGCAAAGCCGCGCAGAAAGCAGCGATGTCTGAGCAGAACCCAAACCCGGTTTCGGACCGTCCCGTGCTGGTGGTTGGAACCCACAGCGTGCATGTGCGCCGCTTCGTGGCGGGGCTGTGCGACGCGGGCCAGCCGGTGGTACTGGTGACCGACGGTCCCCAGCGCCTTGTCGAGCACACGCTTCTGATCGAACAACAGCAGGTCGACTTTTCCATGCGCAGCCTGGGCACCGCCGCTGTCATTCGCCGCAGCGCCGAGCGCTGGCGGCCGCGGGTGGTGCATGCGCACCAGGCCAACAGCGTGGCCTGGCATGCGGCGCGTGCTTGCAAAGAGACCGAGGCACCGCTGGTGGTCACTCTATGGGGGTCCGACGTGCTGGTCACGCCCACGCAAGGGCCGTTCAAGCGCCTCATGGTGCAGGTGGCGCTGCGCGGTGCCAGCCTGTGGACCGCAGACGCTGCGGTGCTGCTGCACGCTGCGCGCGAACTGGCCGGAGTCGACACGCCCTCGTCGATCATCGTGATGGGCGTGGACGCGCTGCCGGCAGACCTGAGGGCGGTCTGGCCGCTCAAGCAGGACTGGGCTTTGTCGTGCCGGCTGCACAAGCCGCTGTACCGAATCGACGCGGTCATCAAGGCTTTTGCTGCCCTCGCCCCGGCCGCGCCGGGATGGCGGCTTGAAGTGGCGGCATCGGGCACCGAGACCGCAGCACTCACTCGTGTTGCCAACGAGTGTGGCGCCGACGACGCGGTCGAATTCACCGGGATGCTGTCGCCCGAGTCGCTGACCCGCAGCTACGTGCGATCAAAGATTTATCTGAGCTTCCCGAGCAGCGATGGCACCTCGGTCAGCCTGCTGGAGGCGATGGCGCATGGCTGCTTCCCGATTGTTTCGGACCTGCCGGCGAACCGGGAGTGGATCGTCGACGGCTTGAACGGGCTGGTGGTTGCAAATGCCCAGGACCTCACGCAGGCGATTCAACGGGCGATGCTCGTCTGCGAGTCGCAGGCATGGCGCGCGAGCACCGCGCCGGCGAATCATCGGCTGGTGCGCGAGAAGGCGCTATTCGCGGACAACATTCGTCAGTTCCTGGCGCAGTACCTGCGCCTCGGTCGATGAGCAACGACACCGCTACGCGCAGCACGGCAACCGGCCCGACGGTTGTGCACCTGACGACCGTCCACGACCGCGACGATGTGCGCATCTTTCACAAGCAGTGCCGCACGCTCGCGGCGCATGGCTACCGTGTGGTGTTGATCGTGGCCGACGGGCGCGGCCCGCAGACCCGCGACGGCGTGACGATTGTCGACATCGGTGCACGGCCGCAGCGGCGCCTGGCGCGCATTGCGCTTCTTCCCTGGAAGGCGCTGCGGGCCGTGCGGCGTGTCGGCCCCGTGCTGGTGCAGTTGCACGACCCCGAACTGCTGCCGATCGGATGGCTGCTGTCGCACGGTGGGGTCAAGGTGGTGTACGACGCGCACGAGGACGTGCCGCAGCAAATCCTTGCCAAGCACTGGCTTCCGGTGGCACTGCGGCCTGCCGTGTCCCGAATTTTTGCTCGCGTTGAAAACTTCATTGCGCGTCGGCTGCAAGGTGTGGTGGTCGCCAATCCGCCCAACCTGGCGCGCTTCGTGGCGCTCGGCTGCGACGCCATTTGCGTCAACAACTTTCCGCTTTTGGAAGAGTTCCCGACCCCAGGCACCCAAGCGCGTCAGCGGCGGGCCATTGCCCACGTTGGCGGGCTGACGCGGGCGCGCGGCGTGGTGCAATTGGTGCAGGCGCTGGCCCTGATGCCGGGTGTGCAGCTGCTGCTGTGCGGCCGTTTTGCAGACGACGGTGCCGAGGCCGTTTGCCGCAGCCTGCCAGGCTGGCAGCAGGTGAGTTTCCTCGGCCATGTCGACCGGGCCGGCGTGCAGGCGGTGCTCGCGCGCGCCGAGGTCGGTCTGGTCACCCTGTTGCCCGAACCGAACTACCTGGTCGCGCTGCCCGTGAAGATGTTCGAGTACATGGCTGCCGGCCTGCCGGTGGTGGCTTCGAACATCCCGTTGTGGATGCAGATCGTCGAGACGCACCGCTGCGGTGTGGGTGTGGACCCGACCGATCCGGCGGCCATCGCGCGTGCGGTGCTCGGCCTGCTCGACGATCCCGACAGGGCGGCGGTGGGCTTGCGTGGGCGCGAGGCCGTGCTGAAGCATTACCACTGGCAGCACGAGTCGACCTTGCTGCTGGCGCTGTACGCGCGCCTGGGCGGTGCTGCGACGGCCAGCAGCTCGATCAACGCCGACCCGACGTGAACATCCTGCTCATCAACCACTGTGCAGGATGAACATCCTGCTCATCAACCATTACGCCGGCTCGCCGCGGCACGGCATGGAGTACCGGCCCTACTACCTGGCGCGCGAATGGGTGAGGGCGGGGCACCGGGTGCAGATCGTCGCGGCCTCGCAGTCGCATGTGCGCAGCCGGCAGCCGCAGGTCGCTGCCATTCCAGTAGACGAGGCGATCGACGGCATCGCCTACCGCTGGTGGCCCACGCCCGCGTACTCCGGCAACGGGGTCGGCCGGGTGCGCAACATCTGGGCCTTCCTGCGCCAGGTGTGGGGTGATACACGTCGCTTGGTCGATGCGTTCAAGCCCGACCTGGTGATCGCCTCCAGCACCTACCCGATGGACATCTGGGTGGCGCGGCGCATCGCGCGCATGGCACGCGCCAAGCTGATCTACGAGGTGCACGACCTGTGGCCCGCGTCGCCGATCGAACTGGCCGGCATGTCGAAATGGCACCCGTTCATCCTGCTGTGCCAGAAGGCCGAGAACGACGCCTGCCGTGACGCCGATGCCGTCGTGTCGATGCTGCCGAAGGTGGCCGACCACCTGGCTGCGCACGGGCTGAACCTGCGCAAGCTGAGCATCGTGCCGAACGGCATCTCACCGCAGGACTGGGCTGGCGAACCCGAGCCTTTGGTGCCTGCGCTGCGGGCGCATCTGCGGGCGCAGGAGGCCGCCGGGCTGACGGTGGTCGGCTATGCCGGATCGCACGGCTTGCCCAACGCGCTGGACGTGCTGCTGGACGCCGCCGCGCTGCTAAAGCACGAGCCGTTCGCCTTCGTGCTGGTCGGCGACGGGCTGGAAAAACACCGCCTCGCACAGCGCGTGCGCGACGAAGGCCTGACGCAGGTTGCCTTGTTCGCGCCGATTGCCAAGGCGCAGATTCCAGCGCTGTTGCCCGAGTTCGACATCGCCTACCTCGGCTGGCAGCGCTCGCCGCTGTACCGCTTCGGCATCGCCCCGAACAAGCTGATGGACTACATGATGGCCGGCTGCGCGGTGCTGCATTCCGTCGAGGCCGGCAACGACCCGGTCGCCGAGGCGGGCTGTGGATTGACGGTGCCGCCCGAGTCGGCCGCGGCCGTGGCCGAGGGCTTGCGCGCACTGGCCGCCATGCCGCTGTCGCAGCGCCAAGCGATGGGCCAGCGCGGCCGTGCCTTCGTGCTGGCCCACCACGCCTACCCGGTGCTGGCGCAGCGCTTCATCGACGCGGTGTCGGTCGGGGATGCGCGATGAGCACTGAAGACGACGCCGCCCGCGAAACCGACGCCGTCGCCGTCCGCTATGCGCGGCGCGACGTGGGCTCGCGCTACAGCCTGCTGCGCCCCGATGTGTGGCAAACGGTGCAAGAGCGCCAGCGCGCGATGCTGCGGCTGTTCGTGAAGCTGGGCTTCACCGACCTGTCGACGCAGCGCTTGCTGGAGGTCGGCTGTGGCTCCGGCGGCAACCTGCTGGAACTGCTGCGCCTGGGCTTCGCGCCGGATCGCCTGAGCGGCATCGAACTGCTGCCCGACCGCTTTGCCGCCGCGCGCGCCGCGCTGCCGGTCGCGTTGAACTTGCATTGCGGCGACGCGCTGCAGGTGGTCTTGCCTGCCGCATCGCAAGACATCGTGTTCGTCTCCACCGTCTTCTCGTCGCTGCTGGACGATGCTTTCCAGCAGCGCCTGGCCGATGCGATGTGGCGCTGGGTGCGGCCCGGCGGCGGTGTGCTGTGGTACGACTTCACGGTCAACAACCCGCGCAACCCCGATGTGCGCGGCGTGCCGCTGGCCCGCCTGCGCACACTGTTTCCGCACGGCCGCGTGCAGGCGCAGCGGGTCACGCTGGCACCGCCGCTCGCGCGCGCAGTGACGCGCATCCACCCCGGCCTGTACCCGCTTTTCAATGCGCTGCCGCTGCTGCGAACGCATGTGCTGGCGTGGGTCGGCAAGCCGGCCTGACCGCCTGACCGGGGGCCCTTCCGCGTGGGCTTGATAGAATCAGGTCGTTGTGCATCACTGCATCAATTCATCAACGAATCATTTTGCTCGGAGGGCGCTCATGCGAACCACGCTGGACATTGACGACGACTTGCTGGCTGCAACCAAGGAGATCGCCCGCAACGAGGGAGCCACTGCGGGACAGGTGGTGTCGCGTTTGCTGCGCAGTTCGCTGACCGGCACGGTGCAGGTGTCTCGTTCCGCGCGAACGCGGCGCGCGAGCGTGGCCGGGTTTCATCCGTTTCCGGCCAAGCCCGGGGTGGTGATCACCAACGAACAGGTCAACGCGATTCGCGATGCCGAAGGCATCTGAGGCCATGCGCGCCTTGCTCGATGTCAACGTACTGGTGGCCTTGCTGGACGCGACCCACTTGCACCACGCGGCGGCTACACGCTGGCTGGCTGCGCATGCCAAGTCGGGCTGGGCGTCGTGTCCGCTGACCCAGAACGGCTGCCTTCGCATCATGTCGTTGGGCAGCTACCCGAACGTGCAACCCACGTCCGTGGTGGCCGACCGCCTGGCCCTTGCCATGGACAGCCCAGCTCACGCCTTCTGGCCCGATTCCGTCAGCTTGCTGGAGCCGGGCGTCCTGCGTTGGGACCGCGTGCTGACTTCGCGCCAGGTTACCGACACCTACCTGCTGGCTTTGGCGGCCGCCAACGCCGGCCGACTCGTCACCTTTGATCGAGGCATCTCGATCGAAGCAGTTCCTTCTGCGTCCAAAGCTCATCTCGTCACGCTGGGCTGATGCCCGCCCACACCATGACATCCGCAAGCCTCCCTTTCCTCCCCTTCGCCCTGCCCGACATCGGCGAAGAAGAAATCGCCGAAGTGGTCGACACGCTGCGGTCGGGATGGCTCACCACCGGCCCGAAGACCAAGCGCTTCGAGGACGATTTCACTGTTTTTTTGGGTGACCCGGCGCTGCACTCGCTGGCCGTCAACTCCGCCACCGCCGGGCTGCACTTGGCGCTGGAAGCGGTGGGCGTCGGCCCGGGCGACGAAGTCATCACCACCACGCACACCTTCACCGCCACCGCCGAAGTGGTGCGCTACCTGGGCGCCGACGTGGTGCTGGTCGACATCGACCCGGCCACGCTGTGCATCGACGTGGCTGCGGTTGCGGCCGCCATCACGCCGCGCACCAAGGCCGTGATGCCGGTGCATTACGGCGGGCTGGCGGCCGACATGCAGTCGTTGCTGGCGCTGGCCAAACAACACGGCCTGCGGGTGATCGAAGATGCTGCGCACGCACTGCCCAGCACCTGCGGCGGGCAACTGGTGGGCACGCTGCAGTCCGACGCCTGCGTGTTCAGCTTCTACGCCAACAAGACCATCACCACCGGCGAAGGCGGCATGGTCGTCACGCGTGACGACGCGTTGGCCGCGCGCATGAAGGTGATGCGCCTGCACGGCATCAGCCGCGATGCCTTCGACCGCTTCACCGCCAAGGTGCCGAGCTGGTACTACGAGATCGTGGCCCCCGGCTTCAAGTACAACCTGACCGACATCGCCGCCGCGCTGGGCATTCACCAGTTGCGACGCGCGCATGCCTTCCAGAAGCGGCGCGCGCAGATTGCCGCGATGTACGACCAGGCACTGCGCGGGTTGCCGGTCATCCTGGCACCGCACGCACCGGCAGGCGACCTGCACTCGTGGCACCTGTACCCGCTGCGGCTCACTGCGGCTGCGCCGATCAAGCGTGATGCGTTGATCGAGCGCCTGTTCGCCGCCGGCATCGGCTGCAGCGTGCACTACATCCCGCTGCATTTGCAGCCCTACTGGCGTGACCGCTACGGCCTCAGCGGCGCGCAGTTTCCGCACAGCCAGGCGGTGTACGAAGGGCTGGTCAGCCTGCCCATTTATCCGCGCATGACCGACGCCGATGTGGCGCGCGTGGTCGACGCCTTGACGGCTGCGCTGCGCTGAACCCCGGCCACGTGCTCAAGCGAACGCTCGACTTCACGGCTGCAGCGCTCGGCCTGCTGCTGCTGTCGCCGCTGCTGCTGGGGGTGGCGCTGTTGATTCGGCTCGACTCGCGCGGGCCGGTGTTCTTTCGCCAGGTGCGCGTCGGCCGTTACGGGCAGCCGTTTCGCATCTTCAAATTCCGCACCATGAGCCATGTACCCGCCGTGGCCGGATCGACGGGGCCGGCGGGGCCGCAACTCACGGTGGCCGGCGATGCGCGCATCACCCGCGTGGGCGCACTGCTGCGCCGAACCAAGATCGACGAACTGCCGCAACTGATCGACGTGCTGCGCGGAACCATGAGCCTGGTCGGGCCGCGGCCCGAAGTGCCCCACTACGTGCAGCACTACCCGCCCGAGTCGCGCGAGCGTGTGCTCAGCGTGCGCCCTGGCATCACCGACTTCGCCTCGCTGCGCTACCGCCACGAGAACGCGCTGCTGGCGCGCGCCAGCGACCCCGAGCGCGAGTACGTCGACGTGATCCTGCCGTCGAAGCTGCGCTACGCGCTCGACTATGTCGACAACGCCTCGGTGGCCGGCGACCTGCGCGTGCTGGGCCTCACGCTGCGCACCGTGTTCGTTCCCTCGTTGCCCGTGCCAAGGAGCTTCATCGCCATGACCGACAGCAAACTCTGGAGCCGGCTCGACCGCGGCATGTCGTCCCTGCACCCGCAGCGGCTCCTGTTCGCCGGCCTGACCGATGCCGTCACGGTGCTGGTGTGCTGGCACATCACCTACCTGTTCCGCCTGGGCTTCGAGCGCTACCAGCCCGGCCGCCCCTGGTACGACGACTATGTGTCGTTCGCCGCCGTGGCGGTGTACGTGGCCTGCCTGGCACTGACGGGCGCGCAGCGCGGCATCTGGCGCTTCTTCGGCTTCGATGATTTGAAGCGCATCACCGTGGCCTGCGTGCTGGCCGGCATGGTCACCGCCGTCGGCGTGCTGATGGCGCAGTTGACCGGCGTGGCCCGCGCGGTGTTGCTGCTGCACCCGCTGTTCTGCATTGCCGCGCTGGGCATCACGCGCATGGTCTACCGCATGGTCTGGGAGCACGCCCGCTCGCGCGCGAACGGCCTGGAGGGCGAGCCGCGCCGCGCCATCGTGCTGGGTGCCGGCGAAGCGGCGCGCCGACTGGTGGCGGGCATCCACATGCGCGACGGCTGGACGGTGCTGGCCCTGCTCGACGACGACCCCGCCAAGCAGGGCGAACGTGTCGGCGGCATCCCGGTGCTGGGGCGTCTGGCCGACCTGGCGCTGCCGCACATCAGTGCCGACGCCACGCACGTGATCGTGGCCATGCCGGGTGCCTCACCCGAGCAGCGCGCACAGGCCATTTCACTGGCGCGTCACGTGGGCCTGCTGGTGTTGACGGTGCCGAGCCAGAGCGAGTTGCAGAGCGAGAGCTGAGCGCTGGTCCTTGACCCGAGCAGGCTGTGCTCAGAGAAAAGGGACACGGCGCTTCGATGATGCCGCTGCCCGGTTGTCATCGGCACGGAAACCGCGTCGCTGTGACCGCAGTTCATCGCCGTCGATGCGCTGCGCAAGACTGTCGATGTCGGCATCGGTCACGCCGCAGGTTTTGAAGTGCGGCTGCCATCGGTCCACCACGGCAATC
>JANNBZ010000094.1:0-7631 GCA_031386065.1 Burkholderiales bacterium | reverse complement strand
GTGGCGATGGCCGACCGGCTCAGTGCGTGGCTGCGCAAGGAGCTGGGATGACACATCCCGTGTCAACCCGTTGGAGACGGGCCGCCGCGCCGGGCCGCCCCAAGCAAGGCCCGACCCGCCCGGCGGGTCGATTGCTGTACTCGGCCATCGGGGTGCACCAATGACTTTCATCGGCAAGGTGATGCTGCGCGGCCGCTGCAAGGCGTGCTGGGTCACGGCCGGCATCGTGGCGGTGATCGTGGCCAGCTTCTGGTCGCTGAACCTGAAATGGGCCGAGTTCCTGACGCCCGAGGCGCTGGCCACGATGGGCCGCTTCATGGCTTCGTTCTTTCCGCCCGAAACCTCGCCCGCGTTCCTGGCCAAGACCTGGAACGCGCTGCTCGAAACCCTGGCCATGTCGGCCCTGGGCACCTTGCTGGCGGCGGTGGCCGGCCTGCTGCTGGCGCTGCCAGCCAGCAAGGTGCACGCCGAAGACCACGCCCGCGCCAAGCCCTTCGTGCGCTTGCTGTTGAACGCGCTGCGCAGCGTGCCCGAACTGGTGTGGGCGGCGCTGCTGCTGATCGCGGCGGGCCTGGGGCCGTTCCCCGGCACGCTGGCGCTGGCGCTGCACACCACCGGCGTGCTGGGCCGCCTGTTCGCCGAGAGCATCGAGAACGCCGCGCCCGGCCCGGCCTTCGCGCTGCGCGTGCGCGGCATCGGCGAGGCGCGTGTGTTCCTGTACGCCACGCTGCCGCAGATCTGGCCGCAGGTGATCAGCTACACGCTGTACCGCTGGGAGAACAACATCCGCGCCGCCGCCGTGCTGGGTGTCGTGGGCGCGGGTGGCCTGGGGCAGATGCTGAGCTACCACCTGGGCCTGTTCCAGATGCACGAAACCTCGACCGTGCTGCTGGGCATGATTGCGCTGGTGGCGCTGGTCGACGCGCTGAGTTATCTGGCGCGCAAGTGGCTGGACCGGTAGGCGAGAATCGCGCCCATGCAGATCGGTTTCTCCATCAACGAAACCCTGTTCCTGGCCACGCTGGGCACGGGCACGCTGTGGGTGGCGTGGCGGCTCAAGCTGCGCGGCTTCGCGAGCCGCGGCGAACTGCCCGACCGCAAGCCGCTGTGGGTCAGCTTCGGGGCCGAGCTTTTCATCGTGGTGGCGTTGATGTTCAGCTGCCGCGTGGCGCTGGCCGACTGGCCCAAGGTGCCATCGGGCTCGATGGAGCCCACGCTGCGCGTCGGCGACTACCTGCTGGTGAACCACCTGGCCTACGGCCCGCGCCTGCCGTTCACCAACACCGCCATCGAGACCGGCCGCCCCGAACGGGGTGACGTGGTGGTGTTCCGCTACCCGCCCGACGTGTCGCAGTTCTACGTCAAGCGCCTGGTCGGTTTGCCCGGCGACCAGGTCGTGTTTCAGGACGGCGGCGTCAGCGTGAACGGCAGCGTGTTCGACATGCAGCAACTCGATACCCCGCCGGGCGCCGTTCAGGCCAGCGAAGACCGCGGCCAGTGGCTGGTGCGCGAAAACGCCGCTGCGCCCGAGCGCACCTTGAAGATCAACCCCTTCGTGCAGGGCCGCATGCCGCTCAACCTGAAAGACGCCAGCCTCGCCGCCAACTGCCGCAGCGAGCGACCCGGCGCCTGGCAATGCACCGTGCCCGCAGGCCACTACCTGATGCTCGGCGACAACCGCGACGATTCCGCCGACTCACGCGTCTGGGGTTTTTTGCCGCACGAGCAGGTGTATGGCAAGGCAGTGCGGGTGTTGTTCAATTTGTCGGATTTGAAGCGGGCTTGGATGGCGCTGTGAGGATGGTGATCGGGCGCCGGGCGGGGCGCTTGCAGAAGAGCTTCCCGTTCGCCTTGAGCTATCGAAGGGTCGTGGTAGCTGGGATACGTTGGCGCGCGCTGTAAATCAGCGGTGATGATCGGTCTCGCCCGGCGACGCTTTCTCACGGTTGCGCGCTGACCTATCTGATTGGGTATGTATGCATCCGCAGATTTTGCGGCGTTCATTCAGACAGTCGCTCTCTCTGAAGAGCGCCTCTGCAAGATGTATGCACAAGGAGAAACGGCATGCCAGCCATGAACTGCAAGCTCGGAACAGAACCATCGCTGATGATGGCCCGGCACCTGCCGACAATACGTTGTGCGTTATGAAACACCGCGTCCTCGCGCCCATAGCATTCTTAGTTGTCGTCTCCGCCGTCGCGTTCGCATCTGAACCAGCGGCGAAAGCCGCGACTCTCATCGCCGCAGCCAGACCAGATGTCCGCTGGGATATGGAGACGCTGGCGGAAGGCGACTTCAACGGGGACGGAAGGTCGGACTACGCAATGGTTGGATACAGGAGCAACGGTCTCGTCTTGGCCGTCCGAGCATCGGCGGGCAAAGGTCGCGCGTACCGAAATGACTTCCAGAACTTTGGCGTCGGGCCGTCGATCCAGGCCGCCATTTGCGAGGCACCCGCCAAGTTGACTGTCGGTGAACAGTTCTGCAGACCTATGGACGAACCACTGCCCGGCTGCCGCCCATCTAAGGCAGCCAACTCGCTCAATCTCAGTGGCGGCGACTGCGACTCGATCCACCTATTCTGGAACCACAAAACCAATCGTATGGAGTGGTGGCGTCTATAACGCCTCGGCTAAAGCGGGCAGCCAACGGGCTGCGCCCGTCGTCTGCCGCTTACCGCAAACGTTTGAAGATGTTCACCCATTTGCCCATGCTCGCTGCCCTGGCCATCAGCGCTTGTGGCACGCTACGGGCTATGGCACAAAACCAGTGACAAGGAGCCTCGAATGTCCACCTCGCTAGAAGCAATTCAAGCCGAAGTCTCTCGGCTGTCTCCTGCTGATCGCTCCAGGCTGCTTGAACACCTGATTGCCAGCCTCGAAGTAGATGACGAAGTAGAGGCAGCATGGGAGGCCGTCGCTGACGAGCGAGAGGCTGATGTCGCCGCTGGAAAGGTGAGACCGATCCCGTTTGAAGAGGCCATCGCCCGGTTGGAAGCGCGCTTCCAGGGATGAAGATCACCCTCTCTCCAGCCGCAGAAGAGGATGTGGCGGAGGCGGCATCCTTCTATGAATCGACGGGCTCATCTGCTGTAGCTGCAAAGTTCGTTGCCGAGTTCAAGCGCGTGGCTCATGTGCTGCTCGAGTTCCCTGGCATCGGTTCGCCCAGATCAAGGGGGCGGCGAGGTTTTTCGTTGAGCTTGTTCCCCTACACGATCATCTACCGACAAACCGCAGACGGAATTGCGATTCTGGTCGTTAAGCATGATCGACGGCGCCCAGGCTATGGCGTCCGTCGGCAATAGCGTGCCTCCTGCCCAGCGAGCGTCAGCTCTTGAGTCGCTCCTCTTGAATTGGAGGTGGATTGAGACGACTTTTGGGTGGTTTTCTGGCGCGCCAGATTCCTACGCCGGCGTACCTCAGCGCGGCGGCATCGACTACAGCAGCATGATCAGAGATCAAAACCACTCGCTTCACGGCAAGCACGTTTCTCAACCCAAAGCCGATCCGCATGACTGAACCCCTAGACCTCACCGGCAAGCACATCGTGCTGGGCCTGTCCGGTGGCATCGCCTGCTACAAAGCCGCCGAGCTGACGCGCGCGCTGGTGAAGGCGGGTGCCACCGTGCAGGTGGTGATGACCGAAGCGGCCGAGCAGTTCATCACTGCCGTCACCTTGCAGGCGCTGTCGAACCGGCCGGTGTTCACCAGCCAGTGGGATTCGCGCCCGGCCGCCGACATCGCCAACAACATGGCCCACATCAACCTGACGCGCGAGGCTGACGCGGTGCTCATCGCGCCGGCCAGCGCCGACTTCATGGCCAAGCTGTTGCACGGTCGGGCCGACGACCTGCTGAGCCTGCTGTGCCTGGCGCGGCCGATTGCCAGTTGTCCGCTGCTGGTGGCGCCGGCGATGAACCGCGAGATGTGGGCGCACCCCGCCACGCAGCGCAACATGGCGCAGTTGCTTGCCGACGGCACGACCATCCTCGGCCCGGCCAGCGGTGACCAGGCCTGCGGTGAAATCGGCGATGGCCGCATGCTGGAGTCCGACGAGTTGCTGGATGAGTTGATCGCGTTCTTCCAGCCCAAGCTGCTGCTCGGCAAGCGCGTGCTGATCACCGCCGGGCCGACGTTCGAGCCGATCGATCCGGTGCGCGGCATCACCAACCGCTCCAGCGGCAAGATGGGTTTTGCCGTCGCGCGGGCAGCCCGCGAGGCGGGTGCCGAGGTCACCCTCGTCGCTGGCCCGGTGCACCTGCCCACGCCGCGCGGCGTGCAGCGCATCGACGTGGGCACGGCGCAGCAGATGTTCGACGCGGTGTTGCCGCTGGCCTCTGCGCACGACGTGTTCGTGGCCACGGCGGCCGTGGCCGACTGGCGTCCGGCCGCGTTGGCTGAACACAAGATCAAGAAGGCCGGCGGCAAGCTCGCGCCCAGTTTCGCGCTGACCGAGAACCCCGACATCCTGGCCTCTGTGGCGCGGCTGCCCGACCGCCCGTACTGCGTGGGCTTCGCGGCCGAAAGCCGCGACCTGCTGACGCATGCGCGCGAAAAACTGCTGCGCAAGAACGTGCCGCTGGTGGTGGCCAACATCGGTGCCGCCACCTTCGGCCACGACCACAACACGCTGACCCTGGTCGACGCGAACGGCCACCGCGAACTGCCGCGTGCCGACAAGCTGACGCTGGCGCGGCAACTGGTGGCCGAGATTGCGGGGCGGCTCGCGAACACCTCATCCTCATCCGCTGCCACATGACGAATATCGATTTGAAAGTGCTCGACCCGCGCATGGCCGAACACTTGCCGGCCTACGCCACGCCGGGCAGCGCCGGCCTCGACCTGCGCGCCTGCATCGACGCGCCGCTGGTGCTGGAGCCGGGCCAGACGCTGCTGGTGCCGACCGGGCTGGCCATTCACATCGGCGACCCCGGCCTGGCCGCGATGATCCTGCCGCGCTCGGGCCTGGGCCACAAGCACGGCATCGTGCTGGGCAACCTGGTCGGGCTGATCGACTCCGACTACCAGGGTCCGCTGATGGTGAGCTGCTGGAACCGCGGCCAAGCCGCGTTCACGCTGCAGCCGATGGAGCGGCTGGCGCAACTGGTGATCGTGCCGGTGGTGCAGGCGAGCTTTCGGCGGGTTCAGGAATTCGGTGCTTCCGACCGTGGCGAGGGCGGCTTCGGCTCGACCGGCAAGCACTGAGAAAAAGCACTGAGAAAAGAAGTGTGAAGCGGGCGCACTCCGCGCGGCCCGTGCGTCACAAACGGTATCTTCGGGGCTGAAATTACATTCGGACGCTGATGAACAAGACCTTGATGGCGGGCGTGGTTGCTGTTTTGCTCGCGGGCGCGGCGTATTGGTGGTGGGGCTCGGTTCGCACGGCACAAGTCTTCGCACAGGGCAGCGCGGCGTCGGGTGTGGCTGCAGCGCCGGCCGCCGGCGCCTCGGCCGCCGCGCCCCCGGTCAGCGTGACCACGGTGCGCGTGCAGCAGCGCGACTTCGAGGTGCAGCTCGACGCCTCGGGCACGGTGGCCGCCGTCAGCAGCGTCGAACTGCGCCCGCAGGTCAGCAGCGTGATCCGCCAGGTGCACATTCGCGAGGGCGAGTTCGTCAAGGCCGGGCAGTTGCTTTTCACGCTCGACGTGCGCGCCGACGAAGCGAATGTGAACCGGGCCAAGGCACAACTGCAACGCAACCAAATCGCACTTGCCGATGCGCAACGTCAACTCGCGCGCAGCCGCGAGTTGCTGGCACAGAACTTCGTTTCGCAAGGCGCGGTGGACAGCGTGCAGACGCTGGTCGATACGCAAACCTCGCTGGTCAACTCCGACCGCGCGGCCATAGCGACCGCTCTTGTCAGCCTGGGCTATGGCCGCATCACCGCGCCTGCTGCAGGCCGCGCCGGCGCCGTCAACGTGTTCGCCGGCAGTTCGGTGCAGGCCAACACCACGCCGCTGGTCACCATCACCCAGCTCGATCCGGTGCTGGTCGGCTTCAACCTGCCGCAGCGCAACGTGGGCGACGCGTTGCAGTCGCTGCGTGAAGGCAACGGCCGCGTCACCGCCAGCCTGCCCGAGCGTGCTGCGCCGCTGGTGGGCAAGCTGCAGTTCGTCGACAGCGCGGTCAATGCGTCTTCCGGCACGGTGAAAGTGAAAGCGCTGTTCGACAACAAAGACCGCACGCTGTGGCCGGGCGCGTTTGTGAATGTTCGGATGACGGTGCAGACCTTGAAGAACGCCACCGTGCTGCCGCAGGCCACCATCGTGCAGAACGTGCGCGGGCGCGGCGTGTACGTGGTCGACAGCGCCGGCAAGGCCAACCTGCGGCCGGTGGAACTGCTGCAAAGCGCCGGCGCCGAGGCGGTGGTCAGCGGTGTGCGCGCCGGCGAACGGGTGGTGCTCGACGGCCGGCAGAACCTGCGCCCGGGGTCGAGCGTGGTCGAGCGCCCGGCCGATGCGGCGAGCGGCGCACGCGGTCGGCCGCCCGGCGCCGGCGCGGCGTCTGAGCCCAGCCTGCCGGCCGCCCAGCCATGAACCTGTCGGAGTTGTTCATTCGCCGTCCGGTGATGACGGTGCTGCTCAACCTGGCCATCGTGGTGGCCGGGGTGATTGCCTACACGCGCATCCCGGTGGCGGCGCTGCCGCGCTACAACACGCCTGTCATCAACGTGTCGGCGTCACTGCCCGGCGCCAGCCCCGAAACGATGGCCAGTTCGGTGGCGCTGCCGCTGGAAAAACAGTTTCAGACCATCCCCGGCTTGAGCATCATCAGCTCGACCAACACGCTGGGCTCCACGTCGGTGACGCTGGAATTCGAAGAGAGCCGCAACATCGACGCGGCAGCGGTCGACGTGCAGGCCGCCCTGCTGCGCGCCCAGCGCTCGCTGCCGGTCGAGATGACCAGCCTGCCGTCGTACCGCAAAGTGAACCCGGCTGACGCGCCGGTGCTGTTCATTGCGCTCACATCGCCTTCGCTGAACCCGTCGGACCTGAACGACTATGCCGAGCACTTGATCCTGCCGACGCTGTCGACCCTGTCGGGTGTGGCCCAGGTCAACATCTTCGGCGCAAAGCGCTTCGCGGTGCGCGTGCGGGTGCAGCCCGACGCGCTGGCGGCGCGCAACATCAGCCTCGACGAACTGAGCGCGGCCCTGCGCGCGGCCAACGTCAACACGCCGGTCGGCACGCTCGAAGGTGCCAAGCAGACGCTCACGCTGCAGGCGAACAAGCAGTTGCGCAACGCCGCCGAGTTCAGCGACCTGATCGTCAGCAACCGGGGTGGTGCACCGGTGCGCCTGCGCGATGTGGCGGTGGTGGAAGACAGTTTCGAGACCGTCAAATCGGCCGCCAGCTTCAACGGCGAGACCGCGATCTCGCTGTCGGTGCAACGCCAGCCCGATGCCAACACGGTGGCCGTGGTCGACGCGGTGAAGGCGGTGCTGCCGGCGTTCCGCGCGCAGTTGCCGCAGTCGGTCACGATGACGCTGGTCAACGACCGTTCGGTGTCGGTGCGCGCCGCGCTGCACGACGTGACGCTGACCATGTTGGGCACCATCGTGCTGGTGGTGCTGGTGATCTTCCTGTTCCTGCGCCGCTTCGTTGCCACGGTGATCCCGGCGTTGTCGCTGCC
>JANNBZ010000042.1:0-2450 GCA_031386065.1 Burkholderiales bacterium | reverse complement strand
CTTCCGTTTCACCTGGTCGATGCGGCAATACACCTTCGGCGCGTTGATGATCGCGTCGGCCCCCGAGGCGCATGTGTTCATCGAGCAGTCACTGTCGCGCGAGGCCTTTGCCGACAAGGCCGGGCGCGTGGTCGGCATGGCTGCCGAAACCTTCAACGATGGCCTGCGGGCGTACTACTTCGCCTTCGCGGCGATAGGCTGGTTCATCTCGCCGCTGGTCTTCGTGCTGGCGCCCGCGGGCGTGGTCTACATCCTCTACCAGCGCGAATTTCAGTCCGACGTGCTGGCCATCCTCAATTCCTGACCGCCCTCGGCGTCAGCGCTGCGCGTCGCGTGCCAGGCGCAGGCCGCTGAACTGCCACTGCGCTTCGGGCGGGAAAAAGTTGCGGTAGCTGACGCGAATGTGGCTGGCCGGTGTGGCGCACGAGCCGCCCCGCAACACGAACTGGTTGCACATGAACTTGCCGTTGTATTCGCCCACCGCGCCGGGCAGCGCGCGGTAGCCTGGGTACGGGTGGTAGCTGGACTGCGTCCATTCCCACACATCGCCAAACATCTGCACCGGTTCGTTCAGTACCGCTTCGGGCTGAGGCAGGGGGTGGAAGGCACCGCGGTCGGCGAAGTTGCCGCGTGTCAGGTCGGTTTGCGTGAGGTGCCGGGCCACGTGTTCCCACTCGCCCTCAGTGGGCAGGCGTGCACCCGCCCAGCGCGCGAAGGCGTCGGCCTCGAAGTAGCTCAGGTGGCACACCGGCGTGTTGAGGTCGATCTCGACCTCGCCTTGCAGCGTGTGGTTGCGCCAACGCACGCCGTCGTGCCGCCAGTACAGCGGTGCCTGCCGCTGCGCAGCCTGCACCCAGTCCCAGCCCATCGACAGCCACAGCTCGGGGCGCTGGTAGCCGTTGTCGTCGATGAAGGCCAGGTATTCGCCGTAGCTGGCCGGACGCGAAGCGATCTCGAACGACGCCAGCCAGGTGCGGTGGCGGGGCGACTCGTTGTCGAAGCTGAAGCCGCCGTCGCGCTGTGGGTCGTGCCCCAGTTCCACCAACCCGGCGTCAAAGGCGAACCAGCGCAGCGGCTGCGGCTGCACCGAGCGCATCGGCCAGCGGCCTGCATACGGTGCGTGCAGCGGGTTGAACCACAGCGCGTGCTTGATGTCGGTCAGCAGCAGTTCCTGGTGCTGTTGCTCGTGGTGCAGGCCGAGCGTGACCAGCGCTTCGATTTCAGCGTCGCCCTGGCGTGCTGCCAGCATCGCCAGCATGCGGGCATCGACCTGTGCGCGGTAGCGTTTCACTTCGGCCAGCGTGGGCCGCGTGATGAGTCCGCGCTGCGCGCGCGGATGGCGCTCGCCGATGCCCTGGTAGTAGCTATTGAACAGCACCCGGAACGCCGCATCGAAGGGCGCGAACTGCGGCTCGAATCGCTCGAGCACAAAGGTCTCGAAGAACCAGGTGATGTGCGCCAGGTGCCACTTGGCGGGGCTGGCGTCGGGCATCGACTGCACCTGGCAGTCCTCGTCGCTCAGCGGTGCGGCAAGTGCCAACGTGGCGTGTCGAACCGTTTCGTAGTGCCGTGCCAGCGCGGTCGGCACCTGCGCGGGCAGGTGATGGGCGGGGTGCATCAGCGACATGCTGCCACCGTTCCCGATCCGATGTAACCCATGCCGCCTTGAGTGGGTGTCCAGTTGAAACCGTGCAGCCGCGCCTCCAGCAGGCTCCAGGGCCGGTTCATCTGGCGGGCGTGCACGTTGTAGGGCCGGTTCTTCAACCACGCCAGCAGGTTCAACGGGGCCAGCCACCACGGAAAGAACTTCATGCCTGCGACCGACAGCCGTGCGCCGGCGGGCAGTTGGGCAAACAGGTTGTCCAGCGCTTGCGGCGTGCGGGTGATGTCGTGCACGTAGTGAAACAAGGCCGCGTCCGGCGGCGGCTCGAAGCGCACCATTTCCGCGCTGGCGCATTGCAGGTCGACCTGCCAGCCGGCCTTGCGCAGCCCGGCCGCGCGGGTGGCGGCCTGCGCGTGCATTTCGGGGCTTTGCTCGAACGCGATCACGCTGCCTTGGCGGCCCACCGCCGCCAGCAGCGGCTCGAAGCTCAGGCCGGTGCCACAACCCACGTCGAGCACCACGTCGCCCGGCTGCAAGGCGAGCCGCGCAATGCATCGCATGCGGATCGGCCAGGTCGGGCCGGTCGTGCTGTCGTAGGCGGCTGCGGTGAGGCGGTACTTCTCGATCGAGCGCTGGTTGTCGGTGCTGGATGGCATGGCAGGGTCGGTCGGGAGGTTTCGCGCTGGCCTTACACGTTCGCAGGCACGGCCTGCAGCGTCGCATCCACCGTTTCGCGCGCATCGAACACGAAGCAATCGCCGACGAAATGGCGCGCGCCCACCGTCTCGAAGTATTGGAGGATGCCGCCGTCGAGTTGCCACACGTCGGCGATGCCGGCCTCACGCAT
>JANNBZ010000038.1:0-6178 GCA_031386065.1 Burkholderiales bacterium | reverse complement strand
TTCGGCGAACGCCAGCGGCACGAAGGTGGCGCCCGGCGCGTTCAGGTTCTCGTCGATGCCGCGCTCGGCGTTGACGCGGTAGAAGCCACCCACCACATAGCGGTCGATCATGTAGACCACCGGCTCGGCCACCGCGTCGTTCACGCGCTCGTACGTCGGCACACCTTCTTGCAGGATCACTTCGCTGACCTCCCGGCCGTCCTTGATCGCGCTCATCTTGTTGCGCGACTTGGCGGCCAGATCGGCCAGGTCCTTCGGGTCGCGCACCGTCATGATGCCCATGCCGTAAGCGCCCGCATCGGACTTCACGATGATGAACGGCTTCTCTTGAATGCCGTACTCCTTGTACTTGCGCCTGATCTTGCCGAGCAGCGCTTCGGCGTTCGTCTGCAGACATTCGGCGCCGCTGCCATCGGTGAAGTTCACCTCGCCGCAGTGCGCGAACATCGGGTTGATCAGCCATGGGTCCATGCCCAGCAGCTTGGCGAACTTCTTCGCAATTTCTTCATACGCCGCGAAGTGCTTGGTCTTGCGGCGCACTGTCCAGCCGGCGTGCAGCGGTGGCAGCAGGTACTGCTCGTGCAGGTGCTCCAGCACCTTGGGCACGCCCGACGACAGGTCGTTGTTGAGCAGGATGGTGCAAGGGTCGAAGTTCTTCAGCCCGAGACGGCCGCGACTGCGCACCAGCGGCTCCAGCGTCAGCGCGGTGCCGTCGGGCAACTCGATCGGCGTCGGCTTCTTGATGGTCTCGTCCAGCGTGCCCAGCCGCACGTTCAGCCCGGCCATGTGGAAGATCTGCATCAGCCGCGCCACGTTCGACAGATAGAACGTGTTGCGCGTGTTCCGCTCGGGGATCAGCAGCAGGTTCTTCGCTTCGGGGCAGATTTTCTCGATCGCCGCCATCGCCGCCTGCACCGCCAGCGGCAACATCTCGGGCGTCAGGTTGTTGAAGCCGCCCGGAAACAGGTTGGTGTCGACCGGCGCCAGCTTGAAGCCCGCATTGCGCACGTCGACCGAGGTGTAGAACGGCGGCGTGTGTTCCATCCACTCCAGCCGGAACCAGCGCTCGATGGCGGGCAGCGATTCCAGAATGCGCTGCTCTAGTTCATTGATCGGGCCGGTCAGCGCGGTGATGAGATGAGGAACCATGGGGAGTGCCCGAGTGACGAGGGGAGCGTGGGATTCTAGGGACATGGGGTTGCGGCAGGCCGAATCAAGCAAGACCACTCCCCAAGAGAAGAACCAACAAAAAAGAAAAGGGCCACCCGAAGGTGGCCCGCTCAGTTCAGCGAAGCGTCAGATGACTGAGGCGTCAACTCAATTGTGGTACGCCGTCTCGCCGTGCGACGAGATGTCCAGGCCTTCGCGCTCCTCGTCTTCCGGAACCCGCAGACCGATCACCAGGTCGACGATCTTGTAGGCCACCAGCGACACCGCACCCGACCAGACGACAGTGACGAGCACCGCCTTCAACTGGATCCAGACCTGCGCGCCCATGCCATTCGAGGCCACCGTGGCGGTGACCCAATCGGTCACGATGCCTGGCCCGCCCAGGGCCTGGTTGTTGAAGACGCCGGTCAGCAGTGCACCGACGATGCCGCCGACGCCGTGCACACCGAACACGTCGAGCGAGTCGTCTGCGCCCAGCATCTTCTTCAGGCCGTTGACACCCCACAGGCAGGCGAAGCCGGCAACGAAACCGATCACCATCGCGCCCATCAGGCCCACGTTGCCCGCCGCCGGCGTGATCGCCACCAGACCGGCGACCGCGCCCGACGCGGCACCCAGCATCGACGCCTTGCCGCGCATCAGCGCTTCACCCAGGCACCAGGCCAACACCGCCGCCGAGGTGGCCGAGAAGGTGTTCATGAAGGCCAGCACCGCGCTGTTGCCGGCTTCGAGGGCCGAGCCGGCGTTGAAGCCGAACCAGCCCACCCACAGCATCGCGGCACCGACCATCGTCAGCGTCAGCGAGTGCGGCGTGAACGACTCCTTGCCGTAGCCCACGCGCTTGCCGATCATGTAGGCGCCCACCAGGCCGGCCATGGCCGCGTTGATGTGCACCACCGTGCCGCCCGCGAAGTCGAGCGCGCCCCACTGCCACAATAGGCCAGCCTTGCTGTTCATCTCGTCGACCACCTTGGCCGAGCTGTAGGCGTCCGGGCCCATCCAGTACCACACCATGTGGGCGATCGGTGCGTAGCTGAAGGTGAACCACAGCGCCATGAACATCAGCACCGCCGAGAACTTGATGCGCTCGGCGAAGGCGCCGACGATCAGGCAGCAGGTAATGCCGGCGAACGTGGCCTGGAAGGCGGCGAACAACAGTTCAGGGATGTAGACCCCCTTGCTGAAGGTGGCCGCCATTGCGAAGGTGCCGGTGGCCGGATCGAACAGGCCCTTCATGAACAGCCGGTCGAGTCCGCCGATGAAGGCGTTGCCCTCGGTGAAGGCCAGGCTGTAGCCGTAGACCATCCACAGCACCACGATCATCGAGAACGTGACCATCACCTGCATCAGCACCGACAGCATGTTCTTGCTGCGCACCAGGCCACCGTAGAACAGGGCCAGGCCGGGGATCGTCATCATGATCACGAGCAGGGTCGAGACCAGCATCCAGGCGTTGTCGCCCTTGTTGGCCACAGGGGCCGAGGCGGCGGGCGCTGCGGCAGATGCAGCCGCGTCGGGCGCGGACGCTGCAGCGGGGGCTGCGGCAGGGGCTGCGGCCGCAGCAGACGCGGCTGGCATGGCGCTGGCCGAGGCTGCGCTTTCAGGGGCTGACGCGGCTTGCGCCCACGCGGCCCCGGCGAAGCCCCAGGCCGCTAGGCCCAGGGCAAGACTGGCGATGAGTTTTTTCATGTCGGTTGTCTTTTGTTGTGTTCGGCGGGGGTCAGAGTGCGTCTTTGCCGGTCTCGCCGGTGCGGATGCGAACCACCTGTTCGAGCGATGACACGAAGATCTTTCCGTCGCCGATCTTGCCGGTGCGGGCCGCCGTCTCGATCGCTTCGATCACGCGGTCGACGATGGCGTCGTCCACCGCCGCTTCGATCTTCACCTTGGGCAGAAAGTCCACCACGTACTCGGCACCGCGGTACAGCTCGGTGTGGCCCTTTTGGCGGCCGAAGCCCTTCACCTCGGTCACCGTCACGCCCTGCACGCCGATGGCGCTGAGGGCTTCGCGGACTTCATCAAGCTTGAACGGCTTGACGATGGCAGTCACCATCTTCATGGTCATCTCCTGAAGGTTGCGGGATTCAGAACGTCTTCTTGACGCCGAGCACCAGGCCGGCCTTGCCGAGGTCCTTGTTGCTCGGAGCGTAGTAGTAGGCCGGGTTGCCGCCGATGGACTTGGTGTCCGAGCCGACCAGGGCCGCGCTCAGCACGAAGCCGCTCAGGTCCTTGCTCACGGTCAGCGAATAGTCGGTGTACGAGAAGTCGCTGTTCTTCGCGACCTTCTGGTAGCCCAGGTGCGGCGTGACCGAGAAGCCACTGACGTCGAAGGTGGCGCTCAGGTCGAGGTAGCCGCTGTTCTTGCTGTCGGTGAAGCCGAACAGGTTGCTCACGCTGTGCGAGTACTTCACCGTGGCCGGGCCGAAGCTCACCGCACCGTAGATTTCGGTGGTGTTGGCGCTGGTGGCCAGCTTGTTCTTCGGGTACTGGTAGGTCAGCACGCCGACGTCGAAGGTCACGTCTTTGGCGATCTCGCCCTTGTAGCCACCGTACAAGTCGACTTCGACGCTGGCATCACCGCCGGCGTCCTTGATCCACTTGATGTTCGAAGCCCAGGCTCCGACGTAGAAGCCACCCGGGATCGAATAGTCGATACCGGCTTGAACAGCAGGCTTCAGGCGGGTCTGCGAAATGCCGCGGTAGCGGTAGTCGCTGAACACACCCACGTTGAACGACAGCGGGCTGTCTTCGGCGTGAACGAGGGTCGGAAGGGCCGAGAAGGCCAGGGTTGCAGCGAGTGCGAGGACGGTTTTGTTCATGTTAAGAAATCTCCAGAGTCAGGGACAGGTCACGACAAAAGGGCTCGACTACGTTTTGCAGCTTTTGTGCCATGTCACGCATGCACCTCGAAGCCCCACTCGCGCCCACGGGTGATTCAAAGCGGGCCTTTTGAGAACCTTTTTGGTGCAATCGAATAAAACGATCGTCTTTGGTGCACTCCGGAGTGCCGCATTGCACGCGTTCCCGGCCGTCACAATCGCCGAACAAAAACCGCAGACGAGGCCACGCCGGCCTTGAACTCAGGGAGAACCATGTCGCTTGCCGTCATCCACAGCCGGGCGCTGCACGCCTTGCAGGCCGCCGAAGTCACGGTCGAGGTGCACCTCGCCAACGGCTTGCCGAGCTTCACGTTGGTCGGGCTGGCCGACACCGAAGTCAAGGAAGCGCGCGAGAGGGTGCGTGCGGCGCTGCAGAACAGCGGGCTGGAATTTCCGGCCAACAAAAGAATCACCGTGAACCTTGCCCCGGCCGACCTGCCCAAAGAGTCGGGCCGCTTCGATTTGCCGATCGCGCTCGGCATCCTCTGCGCCAGCGGGCAAGTCGACGCCGCCCGGCTCGACGGTTTCGAATTCGCCGGCGAGTTGTCGCTCGCCGGTGATCTGCGGCCGGTGCGCGGCGCGCTCGCGATGGCCTTGGCATTGCGGCGTGGCAGCAGCGGCAAACAGCGCGCGCTGGTCTTGCCGCTCGTCAGTGCCAAGGAAGCGGCTCTCGTCGAAGGGCTGACGATCCACGGCGCCGCGCACCTGCTCGACGTGGTTCGCGCGATGCTGCCGGGCGACGCGGAACACACGGCGCCACTGCCACTCGCGACGGCTTCGCCCCCCGCGACGGCGCCCACCTTGCCCGATCTGCGCGACGTGAAGGGCCAGTCGGCCGCCAAACGAGCCCTTGAAATCGCGGCCGCGGGCGGGCACAGCGTGTTGTTGATGGGCCCGCCCGGCACTGGCAAGTCGATGCTGGCGCAGCGCTTCGCCGGCCTGCTGCCACCACTGACACAAGACGACGCGCTCGAATCGGCCGCCGTGCTGAGCCTGACCGGCGGCTTTGCCCACGAGCGCTGGGGCCAGCGTGTGCTGCGCGCACCGCACCACACGGCGTCGTCCGTGGCATTGGTCGGTGGCGGCTCACCGCCTCGCCCCGGCGAGATTTCGCTCGCGCACCACGGCGTGCTGTTCCTCGACGAGTTCCCCGAGTTCCAGCGCGCCGCACTCGAAGCGCTGCGCGAACCGCTGGAGACCGGCCGCATCGTGATCTCGCGCGCGGCCCGCCAGGCCGAGTTCCCGGCGCGCTTTCAATTGATCGCCGCGATGAACCCCTGCCCATGCGGCCACCTTGGCAGCCCGCTGCGCAACTGCCGCTGCACACCCGACGCGGTGGCGCGTTATCAGGGCCGCATCAGCGGGCCGCTGCTCGACCGCATCGACGTGCAGGTCGAAGTACCCGCCGTTCCGCCTGACGCATTGGCCGCCTCGGCCGACGGCGAAACCAGCGCCGCCATCGCACAGCGCGTGGCAGCGGCACGTGATCGGGCGCTGGCCCGGCAAGGTGCGCTGAATTCAGCGCTCGCGGGCGACGCCCTCGATCTGCACTGCGCGCTCGACGTTGCCGCTTCGAAATTCCTGCAGGCGGCCGCCGCGCGCCTGGGCTGGTCGGCGCGCGGTTTTCACCGCGTGCTGCGGGTGGCCCGAACGATTGCCGACCTGAGCGGCGGCGCCGCCATCACGACGGCGCACCTCGCTGAAGCGATCCAGTACCGCCGGGTTCTGACCGTTCAATAGTGAGCCGGCTTACGCCGCTTTCATGAACCCGAGGTCGCGGGTGAAGTTGGGCAGGTTCGGGAACACGAGGTCGAGTTCGGCGCTCGTCGCACCGAACCACTTGCCGAGCGTGGCGCCCAGCGTGTCGACCGAGGTGACGGGCAGGAACGCGTTGTTGGCGCTGTTCTCCAGGTTCAGGCCGTACTGCGGGAACTTGCCGTAGATCTCCCCGCCGTTGACCGCGCCGCCCATCACGAAATGGTGCGAGCCCCAGCCGTGGTCGGTGCCGTCGCCGTTGCTGGTGAGCGTGCGGCCGAAGTCCGACGCGGTGAACAGCGTGACCTGGTTGCGCATGTCGGCCCCGCCCAGCGTCGACAAGGCCGTGTCGAAAAACCCGAGCGCATGTGAAA
>JANNBZ010000024.1:0-3372 GCA_031386065.1 Burkholderiales bacterium | reverse complement strand
CGTCAAAGACCTGCACGCCGGTTACGGCCGCGCCGAGGTCTTGCACGGCCTGAACCTCAGCGCCAAAAGAGGCAGCGTGATCACGGTCATCGGCCCCAACGGCGCTGGCAAGTCGACGATGCTCAATGCGCTGATGGGCGTGCTGCCGTCGCGCGGAAGCATCGACTACCGGGGCCGCTCCGTCACGCTGAATTCGCTGGAAGAACGTGTGATGCAGGGCATCGCGCTGGTGCCGGAAACGCGGGCGCTGTTCGGCAGCATGCCGGTCGAGGACAACCTGCTGCTCGGCGGCTACCGCCAGGTGCGCCTTGGCAAACGAGACAGCGCCGAGTCGATCGATCACGTGTTCACGCTGTTCCCGCGCTTGAAGGAGCGTCGGGCCCAACTGGCGGGAACCTTGTCGGGCGGCGAGCGGCAGATGCTGGCGGTGGGCCGCGCCCTGATGAGCAAGCCGGACCTGCTGATGCTGGACGAACCCAGCCTGGGTTTGGCGCCGCTGGTGGTGCGCGACATTTTCAGGACCATCGACGGGCTGCGGGCCACCGGCGTGACGATTCTGCTGGTCGAACAGAACGCACGCGCGGCGCTTGAAGTGGCCGACCACGGCTATGTGCTCGAGATGGGCGAGATCGCGCTGGAAGGCCCGGCGTCGGAGCTGGCGCGCGACCCACGGGTGATCGACACCTACCTGGGCGCCGCTCGAAAGCCGGCCGGGTGAGCGCCCGGGCTGCCTCGGAGCCGCAGACCGACGTGCCGGCCGCCGGGCGCGCCGGGTTGGACCAGTCGCGGCTGACCCACCTCGTGGGCTACGCGGCCACGCGCGCCTCGGTGGAACTCAAGAAGGCCTTCACCCGGCATCTCGGCCCGCTGAAGCTGAAGGCGGTCGAGTTCTCGATCCTGGTGCTGGTAGCCTCGAACCCGCGCGTCAATCAGAGGCAACTCGGCCTGGCGCTGGAAGTGTCGGCCCCCAACATGGCGATCACGCTGGACCGGATGGTCGAGCGCGGCTGGGTCGAACGGGTGCGCAGCACCGAGGACCGGCGCGCCCAGATCATCCACCTGACGCCCGCCGGCCAGGCCTTGGTGCAGCGCGCCGAGAAGATCGCCAGCACCATGGAGCGTGACGCGACGCAGGTGCTTTCAGCCGCCGAGCGCGCGATGTTGATCGAACTTCTTCAGAAGGTCGCCCGAATTTGAGTGCCTCCCAAGCAGAGTGGTCGCTGACTTATAACGCTGACTGGCCGACCCGGCAGTCGCCTTAAGCACTCTCGGGGCGAGAGTGCTAACATGCCCGGAACCAACCGGAGGTCCAGCATGTCTACTGCTTCCATGAACATCATTCCTTCTTCTGCCTTGACCGTTCGCGATCCATGGGCCATGGTGCCGTCGCTGGGTAACCTCGACGCCTACATTTCGGCCGCAAACCGCATTCCCCTGCTCACCCAGGAGGAAGAGAGCCGCTTCGGGCGCCAGTTGCGCGACAGTGGCGACGTGCAGTCCGCCGGGCATCTGGTGCTGTCGCACCTGCGTCTGGTGGTCTCGATCTCACGTCAATACCTGGGCTACGGCCTGCCGCACGGCGACCTGATTCAAGAAGGCAACGTGGGCCTGATGAAGGCCGTCAAGCGTTTCGACCCCGAGCAGGGGGTGCGCCTGGTCAGCTATGCAATGCACTGGATCAAGGCCGAGATCCACGAATACATCCTGAAGAACTGGCGCATGGTGAAGGTCGCCACCACCAAGGCGCAGCGCAAGTTGTTCTTCAACCTGCGTTCGATGAAGCAAAGCCTGAAGAGCGATTCACTCGACGCCGACACGCACCGCGCGACGCTGACGCAGGGCGAGGTCGACACCATCGCGCAGCGCCTGAACGTGAAGCGCGAAGAAGTGCTGGAAATGGAAACGCGCCTGTCAGGCGGCGACGTGGCGTTGGAGCCGTTGACCGACGACAGCGAGGAAAGCTACGCGCCCATTGCCTACCTGGCCGACGATGCCAGCGAGCCCACGCAGGTGATCGAAGCGCATCGGCGCGACTGGCTGGCCAGCGACGGCATCAGCCTGGCGCTGGACGCGCTCGACCCGCGCAGCCGGCGCGTTGTCGAGGAGCGCTGGTTGAAGGTCAACGACGACGGCTCGGGTGGCATGACGCTGCACGAACTGGCAGCGGACTACAGCGTCAGTGCCGAGCGAATTCGCCAGATCGAAGTGGCGGCGATGAAGAAGATGCGCAAGGCATTGACGTAACGCTTCGATCGTTGAAGCTTCGCTGAAAGATAAACGGCCCTTCGGGGCCGTTTTGTTTGCCTTTTTTTAAGCGCTGGCCAGCAGGGTTTTCAGGTCGGCGGTCAGGGGCTCGATGCCGGCGCCGTTGCGGACGAAAAGGCGCACGCGGCCCTGCGCGTCGAAAACGAACGAGCCTGCTGTGTGGTCCATGGTGTAGCTGCCGTCGCTGGCGCCCGGCGCCTTGGCGAAGAACACCTTGAACTCCTTGGCGGCGGCCGCGACCTGTGCGACCGTGCCGCGCAGGGCCACGAAGCTCGGATCGAAGCCCGCCATGTAGGCCTTCAACACTGCGGCGGTGTCGCGCTCGGGGTCGATGGTGACGAACACCGCCTGCAGGCGCTCGCCGTCCTTGCCGAGTAACTTCTTGATCTGCGCCAACTCGGCCATCGTGGTCGGGCACACGTCAGGGCACTGGGTGTAGCCGAAGAAGACGACCGTCACCTTGCCTTTGAAATCTGCCAGCGTGCGCGGCTGACCATCTTGGTCGACCAGATCGAGTTGGCGCGCGTACTCGGCGCCGGTAATGTCGACCGCCCGGAACGAAGGGGCGTTGGTGGACGCCGTGGTGCCAAGCTTGTCGCAGCCCGACAGCACGGCGGCTGCGCCACACAGAAAAAGTCGTCGCAGCATCACAGCAGCGGGCCCAGGTAGTGATCGACCAGAAGCGCTGCGAACAGCAGCATCAGGTGCCAGATCGAGAATCGAAATGTCTTGCGCGCCAAGGCGTCGGAATAGTGGCGCCACAGCTTCCAGGCATAGCCGGTGAATCCGATCCCCAGCGCGACGGCAGCGACCAGGTAGATCACGCCGCTCATGCCGGAAATGAACGGCAGCAGGGTCGCCGCGAACAGCACCAGCGTGTACAGGAACACATGCAGCCGCGTGAACTCTGAGCCGTGCGTGACGGGCAGCATCGGCAGGCCCGACTTGCGGTAGTCCTCTTCGCGGTACAAGGCCAGCGCCCAGAAGTGCGGCGGCGTCCACAGGAAAATGATCAGGCACAGGATCAGCGCCTCGGGCCCGACATCGCCGCGAATGGCGGCCCAGCCCAGTACCGGTGGCATCGCCCCCGACGCGCCACCGATGACG
>JANNBZ010000006.1:0-4828 GCA_031386065.1 Burkholderiales bacterium | reverse complement strand
TGTCATCGTGCGCATCGGCGGCGCCGGTGTGTGCCGCACCGACCTGCACGTGGTCGAGGGCATCTGGCGCAGCAAGGTCGACGTCAAGCTGCCCTACATCATGGGCCACGAAAACGCCGGCTGGGTCGAGGCGGTGGGCTCGGGCGTGACCGGCGTGAAGGTCGGCGACGCGGTGATCTGCCACCCGCTCGTGACCAGCGGCCACTGCCTGGCCTGCCGCCGCGGTGACGACATGCATGCCGACGAAAGCCGCTTCCCCGGCATCAATGCCGACGGCGGGTATGCCGAGTACCTGCGCACCGGCCAGCGCTCGCTGATCAAGCTGCCCAAGACGCTGGCACCGAAAGACGTGGCGCCCTACACCGACGCCGGGCTGACCGCCTACCGCGCCGCGAAGAAGGCCTCGCGCCACCTGCTGCCGGGCGAGTACGCGGTGGTCATCGGTGCCGGCGGCCTGGGCCACATCGGCATCCAGGTGCTGGCTGCGTTGTGCGCGGCCGAGATCATCGTCGTCGACCGTGGCGACATGGCATTGCAGCTGGCCAAGGAATGCGGCGCCCACCATGTGGTGAAGGCCGACGGCCATGAACTGGAGCGGGTGCTGGAGCTCACCAAAGGCAAGGGCGCCGAGGCGGTGATCGATTTCGTCGGCGAAGGCGACGCGGTGGCCAAGGGCCTGGCGATGACGCGCAATGCCGGCAGCTACTACATCGTCGGCTACGGCGGCAAGATCGAATTGCCCACGCTCGACATGGTGACCAGCGAAAAGACCATCGTCGGCAACCTGGTCGGCACCTACCCGGAACTGGTCGAGCTGATGGCGCTGGCCGACCGCGGTCTGGTGCACCTGGCAACGCGCGAATACAAGCTGAAGGACGCGAACCAGGCCTTGCTCGATCTGCACCACGGCAAGATCAAGGGCCGCGCCGTTCTGATCCCTTGACTCCCTGACCTGTTGAGCGCTTTGCACAGCGCAGAGGTGTCACATGGCTCTGATTCCAGTCACGGTGTTGACGGGTTTTCTCGGTGCGGGCAAGACCACGCTGCTGAACCGCCTGCTGCGCGGCGCGGCGGGCAAGCGCTACGCGGTGATCGTCAACGAATACGGCGAGCTCGGCATCGACGGCGCGCTGGTCGTCGGTGCCGAGGAAGAGGTCTATGAGCTGAACAACGGCTGCGTCTGCTGCAAGTTGCGCGGCGACCTGATCCGCGTCGTCAGCAGCCTGCTGCGGCGCCCCGGTGGCTTCGACGGCATCCTGATCGAGACCACCGGCCTGGCCGACCCGGCGCCGGTGGTGCAGACCTTTTCCTTCGACGACCTGCTGCGCCAGCACACCCGCCTGGACAGCGTGATCTGCGTCGCCGATGCACGCCATCTCGCGGCGCAGCTGCGCGACATCCCCGAGGCCGCCGCGCAGCTCGCGCAGGCCGACCTGGTGTTGCTGAACAAGGCGGATCTGGCCGACGCCACGATGCTGCTGGAGGCCGAGCGCGCGGTGCAGCAGATCAACCCGACGGTCGAGCTGCGGCGTTCGGTGCACGGCGACATTCCGCTCGCGCAACTGCTCGACCGCGGGGCCTTCGACATCAGCCGGCTGCGGGTGCCGGTGCATCGGCTCGGCGCTGCGCCCGTCGGGCCGCGATCGCACGTTTACCGGCCGCCCGACGCCGGTCGCCACAGCCTTGATGTGAGCAGCGTGTCGCTGAGCTTCGCGCAGCCGCTGGACCGCAGCCGCTTCATGCCGTGGTTGCAACGCCTGGTCACCGAGCGCGGTGCCGACCTGTTGCGCGCCAAGGGCATCGTCGCCTTCGACGGCCAGGACCGCCGCTTCGTTTTTCAAGCGGTGCACATGACGGTGGACAGCGGGCTGGACCGCCCCTGGGCTGCGGGCGAGCCGCGCGAGTCGCGGCTGGTCTTCATCGGTCGCGGCCTCGATGCCGACGAGCTGCGCAGCGAACTCGGGCACTGCCTGGCGGATGTGGGTGAGGCGGTCGATGCGACCGACGCGGCCAACGCGGCCGAGGTGATGTCGTGAACGCGCCGCCGTCGCTGCTGGAGTTGCTCGGAGCATCCTGGGAGTCGGCCGCGCCGGTGGTCGCCGTGGCCTGGAATGCCAAGGGCAACTCGGTCGGCTTTGCGCAGGGCGATGGGCACCTGGCCGTGGCCGATGCCAACTGGGCGCGTGGCCCGCGCATCGAGCCCAAGCCGGGCGGTGGCCTGGCGGTGGTGGCGGCCGAAGCGCCAGCCGCCCGTCCGGTGCGTGCCGCCTGCCACCAAGGCAGTTGTCTGTGCATCGCGGCCGACGCCAGCGGAGGTTTCCTCACCGGTGGTGACGACGGGCGGGTGGTGCAGGTGCCGCGCGCGGGCCACCCTGCGGTGCTGGCCAACCTGCCGGGCGCCTGGATCGACGCGCTGGCGTGCAACGGCGCTGGCGTGCGCGCCCATGCCAGCGGGCGGCGCGTGCACCGCACCACCGTGTCGGGCGACGACGCCATTGAATTGCCGGCACCGGCCACCGCACTTGCTTTCAGTCCGGACGGACGCTGCCTGGCCGCGGCGCACAGCGACGGGGTCACGCTGTGGCCGGGCTCCGGCCTGCCGCGGCGGCTGGCCTGGCGCGGCTATCACCGCGCGCTGGCCTGGAGCCCGAACGGCCAGTACCTCGTCACCGGCATGCAGGAGAACGCGCTGCACGGCTGGCGCGTGGCCGATGGCGGCGACATCGAGATGGGCGGCTACCCGGGGCAGCCGCTGTCGCTGTCGTTCTCGTTCGACGGCCGCTACCTCGCCACCAGCGGCGGCACGCGGCCGGTGTGCTGGGATTTCGATCCGCCCGGAGGCACCGACCAGCCGGTCGAATGCGGCATCCCGAGCAAGACGCCGGTGACCTGCATCAGTTGCCATCCACGCCAGTCGCTGATCGCGGCCGGCTACTTCAACGGTGCCGTGATGCTGTGCCGGCCCGGCAGCGACGAAGGACTGTTCGTCAAGGGCGCGGGCGGCGGGGCGGTGAATGCGCTGGCCTGGTCCGGCGACGGCAGCCGCCTCGCCTTCGGCACCCAGGACGGCGTGTTCGGCTGGGTCGGGCTGCCTGACGCGCTGTTCGCTTCGCGCAGCCCGGCGCGACCCGTTCCACAACCCGAAAGAAAGGCAATGCAATGAACGACGATGACAGCGCCGGCAAGGATGTTTTCTTCCAGCAACTCGCAGGCATCGCCAACGAGATGACCGCTGCGTATGGCAAGGACTTCGCGATGGGTGCGTTGGTGTTGGCCGCGCGCTTCATTGCCGAAGGCGACGCCCGCGAACGCGGGGCTGCCGAAGCCGACAGCAGCCCGTCGGCTGCGCTGAGCTGATCGCGCATGCGATGGCTGCGCCACACACCTCGACACGGCTGGCTCAGAGCCCGCTGCGGCTGTGCCCGGCGTGGTCACGGCCTGCTGACCGCGTCCCACGATCGGACGCGAACGCTGCGCAAATCGTCCCAGAACACGACGCAGCGCCGGAGCCCATCTGCACGCAAGCGACCGTTTGCCGGGCACGAATGACCGGCACTAAGGATTTGGAGCAATGGCACGCGAATAGCTATTGAAGAGACAGGGCGCAAGCCCGAACGCGCGAAGGCGGGGCGGCGTTGTCGTCACGGCCGGAGCAGTTTGATTCACCGTTGTAACTGAACACGCAAAGGAGACTTCCATGTCTGTTGGTTTGACACTCAACAAGATCACCTCGCAGAAGGGGATCAACATCGGCGAGGCAACTCGCCGCATTGCCGATCTCGGCTGGCAGCCGAGCTATGTGCAAGAGGCGATGACCTTCCCGACCGACTACAAGATCGGCAAGGCCCCACGCGACCCGATGAAGCAGGTGCTGCGCTCCTACTTCCCGATGCAGGAAGAAAAGGACAACCGCGTCTACGGTGCGCTCGACGCGGCCCTGCGCGGCGACATGTTCCGCAACACGCAGCCACGTTGGGTCGAGTGGATGAAGCTGTTCCTGGCGATCATTCCTTTCCCCGAAATTTCAGCCGCGCGCTCGATGGCGATGGTCGCCCGCCTGGCCCCCGGTGAAGAGCTGCGCACCGGCTTCACGATGCAGATGGTTGACGAGTTCCGCCACTCCACGATTCAGATGAACCTGAAGAAGTGGTACATGGAGAACTACATCGACCCGGCCGGTTTCGACATCACCGAAGCCGCGTTCGGCAAGTGCTACGCCACCACCATCGGCCGCCAGTTCGCCGAAGGTTTCCTGACCGGCGACGCCATCACCGCCGCGAACGTCTACCTGACCGTGGTGGCGGAAACCGCCTTCACCAACACCCTTTTCGTCGCGATGCCGTCTGAGGCCGCGCGCAACGGCGACTACGCGCTGTCGACGGTGTTCCTGTCGGTGCAGTCCGACGAGTCGCGTCACATCGGCAACGGGCATTCGCTGCTGATGTCGCTGGTCAACGACCCGAGCAACCACCTGCTGCTCGAACGCGATCTGCGCTACGCCTTCTGGCAAAACCACGCGATCGTCGATGCCGCCATCGGCACCTTCGTCGAATACGGCACCACCGACCGCGACAAGAACAAGGAGTCCTACGCCGAACTCTGGCACCGCTGGATCTACGAGGACTACTACCGCACCTACATGCTGCCGCTCGAAAAGTACGGCGTGAAGATTCACCACGACGACGTGGGCGCGGCCTGGGACCGGATCGTCAAGAAGAACTATGTGCACAAGACGGCGCAGTTCTTCTCGGTCGGCTGGCCGGTCAACTTCTGGCGCATCGAAGCTCAGACCGAGAAAGACTTCGACTGGTTCGAGCACAAGTATCCG
>JANNBZ010000449.1:0-4806 GCA_031386065.1 Burkholderiales bacterium | reverse complement strand
GAAGCCCAGCGGCGAGATGACCGGGATGAACTGGTCGTCCTGCAGCGCCATCACCACGCTCGGGTCGATCGACTCGATCTCGCCGACGTTGCCCACGTCGTGCACCTTGCTCGGGTCTTTGTGGTCGACCATCTTCAGCTTGCGCGCGCGAATCAACCCACCATCGCGCCCGGTCAGCCCCACCGCCTTGCCGCCGGCCACGTTGATGAGTCCAACGATGTCTTGTTGCACCTGACCGGCCAGCACCCACTCGACGACTTCCATCGTCTCGTCGTCGGTCACGCGCATGCCCTGAATGAAGGTGCCCTTCTTGCCGACCTTGGCCAGCGCCTCCTCGATCTGCGGGCCGCCGCCGTGCACCACCACCGGGTTCAGCCCGACCAGTTTCAGCAACACCACGTCTTCGGCGAAGTCTTGTTGCAGCGCCGGGTCGGTCATGGCATTGCCGCCGTACTTGATGACGATGGTCTTGCCGTGGAACTTGCGGATGTAGGGCAGCGCCTGGGCCAGGATCTCGGCCTTGTCGCGCGGCGAGATGTGCGACAGGTCGGGCCCGGCAGACGGTGCGGAAACGCTGGAAGGCGAGGCAGCGGGAGGTTCAGCAGTCATGGGGAGGTCCAGGCAGTGGGTCGCGATGGAAAAGATTGTAGGGGTGGGGCATGCGCGCGCCGGGCCTGCGTGTGGTGCGCGGCAAGCCGCCAACGGCTGTGCTCGAAATCACCGCGCCGTTGCGCAAGTGGGGCCTCGCAGTGACGTAGTGCCGGCTTTCGCGTGGCCTTCCCCCATGTTCGCGGGGACAGCCAACGGCGAGCCGCGTGATCGAATTCTTTTGCCCCTTCAACGCAACACAACAGAGACGTCTTCATGCACCTTCATCGTTCACTCATCGTCGCCGCCGTGGCCCTTGCTGCATCGGCCCTGGCCCACGCGGTCCCGGTCACTTCACTGCCTGCGGGCACCGTCTACCCGTTCGCGGTCGAGAACTATTTCGGCACCGGCCCGAACGTGGTCGCACCCGGCATCACCTGGTCGGCGGACTCCGACAACTCGGTGTATGGCTACGCCGGCAGCTATGGCTTCGCCGGCAACGGAGGCTGGAGCGGCCTGTCGATGATCGGCAGCAACACCGGTGCGTCGTCCATGCGCATCGACTTCGCGTCGCCGGTGGCCGGCGTTGGCGCCTTCATGAACTACGCACCCGACTTCGGCAGCACGCCGACGATCGCGGTGTACGACAGCAGCAACGTGCTGCTGGAGTCGTACACGCTGTCCTTCGCCACCGGCGGCGGCACCAACACCGGCGAGTTCCACGGCTTCCTGGAAGGCACATCGAACATCTCCTACCTGACGCTGACGGGCTCGTACATCGGTGCGGCCAACCTGTCCGTGCAGACTGTGGCCGTGGCCGTGCCTGTGCCCGAGCCCGAGACCTATGCGCTGATGCTGGCCGGGCTGGCTGCCATCGGTTTCGTGGCGCGTCGCCGGCAAGCCTGATCGTCCTTCGCGTTCGATGACCCACCCGCCGCCTCCGGGCGGCTTTTTCATGCGCGCGGGTCGGCTTTCGCTTGCTGCCATACTGCGTAAATGCGTTGCCGACTCATCGTCTTGTGGATCCTGCTGGCCCTGCTGCCCCTGCGCGGCTGGGCCTCGGTGAGCATGCAGTTCGAGATGGCGGCGGACGCGCTGGTCACTGCGTCTGACGCGCCACACCACGCGTTGGCACCGTGTCACGAGGCTGCGCCGGCGTCGGCCGACGACAACACCTCGGGCAATGGCCACGCCAGCTGCTCGCTGTGCGACCTGTGCCACAGCGTGGCGCTCGTCTCCCCCGCTGCGCCGCTCGATGCGGTGCAAGCCGCCGTGACCCGGGTGCGCCCGGGAACGGCCACCGACACCGGCCGCGCGCTGGTCGGCGGGTTAGACCGCCCGCCCCGATTTCCTCTCGCCTGATCGGCATCCGCCAGGGTGCAAGGTGTCTGCGCAGCCGCGCAGTGCCTGCCATTCCCTGAGCGTGGTGCCGACGTTCGCGGTGGTCCTGCGCTCGACGCACGGCTGCCGGTGACCGCCATCTCATCCAGAGGAACACCATGTCCATGTCCATTCGGCACGCCATCGCTTGCGGCGGCAGCTTGCTGTGCTGCGCGGCGGCGCAAGCCCAGTCCGGTTCCACCACCGCCACCACCCCCGCCGCCACCGCCGCCACGACGCGGCTCGACCCGCTCGATGCCAAGGCCGCGGTCGCACCACTGATCTACGAGTCGTCTTTCGCGCGCTACCGGCGGCTGGGCGACGAGAAGCCGCTGGCATGGCGCGAGGCGAACGACGCCGTTGCGCGCATCGGCGGCTGGCGCGTCTACGCCCGCGAGGCGCAGCAAGCCGAACCGGCGCCGCCAACGGCGTCTGCGGCGTCTGCGCCGGCTGCCTCGGCGACCACCCCGAAGCCGTCAATGCACGACGGCCACAAGATGCCATGAGGGCCGCACGAATGAGCTTCATCACCCAACCCAAGCTGGCGACGTTGACCGCCGCCGTGGTGCTGAGCGGCTGCGCGTCGTTCAGTCCCGATGGCGGCTTCTCGGCGGTCGAGCAGACGGCCAAAGACCGGCTCGGCAAAGACCTGCTGTGGGCGCGCTCCGACGCCGAGCAGACCCGCATCGATCAGCGCGTGGCCGAACTGCTGGCGAAGCCGCTGACGGTGGACGATGCGGTGCAGGTGGCCTTGCTGAACAACCGTGGCCTGCAGGCCAGCTTTGCCGAACTCGGCATCACCGGAGCCGAGATGGTGCAGGCCGGCCGGCTGCCGAATCCGGGCTTCAGCTTCGGGCGGCTGACGCGCGGCAGCGAAGTGGAACTGGAACGCGGGCTGCACTTCAACCTGGCACGCCTGCTGGCGATGCCGCTGATAGCCAAGCTGGAGTCACGCCGCTTCGCGCAGACGCAGGGCGCGGTCGCGGTGAGCGTGTTGTCGCTGGCCGCCGACACCCGCAAGGCATGGATCAACGCGCTGGCCGCCGAAGAAACGGTGCGCCACATGCGCCAGGTCAAGCAGACGGCCGACGCCAGCGCTGAATTGGCGCGGCGCATGGAACAGGTCGGCAACTTCAACAAATTGCAGCGGGCGCGTGAGCAAGGCTTCTATGCCGACGCCGCGCTGAACCTGGCGCAGGCCGAACAGGCGCAACGCACCACCCGAGAGCGCCTGACGCGCCTGCTGGGCGCGTGGGGGCCGCAAGCGCAGTTCACGCTGCCCGAGCGGCTGCCCGACCTGCCGAAGACGCCACTCGACCTGCCCGATGTCGAGCGGGTCGCGCTGGCGCAGCGGCTTGACGTGCAGGGCGCCAAACTGGCCGCCGAGCAGACCGCCAGCAACCTGGGCCTGACCCGCACCACGCGCTTCATCAACGTGCTGGAACTGGGAATTCGCAACAACAGCTCGAACGAATTGCCCACCCAACGCGGCTGGGAGGTCGGCCTGGAGCTGCCGCTGTTCGACTGGGGCGGTGCGCGCGTGGCACGCGCCGAGGCGGTCTACATGCAATCGGTTCAGCGTGCGGCCGAGACCGCCATCAACGCGCGCTCGGAAGTGCGCGAGGCCTACACCGGCTACCGCTCGGCGTTCGACATCGCGCGCCACCACCGTGAAGAGATCGTGCCGCTGCGCCAGCGCATCGCCGAAGAAAACCAGCTTCGCTACAACGGCATGCTGATCGGCGTGTTTGAGCTGCTGGCCGACGCGCGCTCGCAGATCGCCAGCGTCAATGCGTCCATCGAGGCGCTGCGCGCCTTCTGGATCGCGCAGGCCGACCTCGACATGGCGCTCATTGGCAAGCCCAGTTTCGCCACCGCCTCCGGCCCGCAGATGGCGGCCGATACCGCTGCTGCAGGACATTGAACATGAAGGACTCTCAGATGCTTTCGCGACGCAATTTCATCGGCGCCGCCGGTGCGGTCACCGCCACTGCGGTCAGCAAGGTGGCGATGGCCGCCCTGCCCGAGCCGGTGCTGCAAACCAAACCCGACACCATGCCGCCGCTGGTGCCGAACAGCGGCCGGCCCTACAACCCGGTGGTCACGCTGAACGGCTGGACGCTGCCCTGGCGCATGAACAACGGCGTCAAGGAATTCCACCTGGTGGCCGAGCCGGTGGTGCGCGAAATGACGCCCGGCTTCAAGGCCCACCTGTGGGGCTACAACGGGCAGAGCCCAGGCCCGACCATCGAGGTGGTCGAAGGCGACCGCGTGCGCATCTTCGTCACCAACAAGCTGGGCGAGGTGACCAGCGTGCACTGGCACGGCCAGCGCCTGCCCAACGGCATGGACGGCGTGACGGGGCTGACCCAGCCCGCCATCGCGCCGGGCAAGACGTTCGTGTACGAATTCGTCGCGCGGCGTCCCGGCACTTTCATGTACCACCCGCACGCCGACGAAATGGTGCAGATGGCGATGGGGATGATGGGCTTCTGGATCACGCACCCGCGCGTTGAGAAGGGACAAAAGCATCCGCTGATCGACGAGGTGGACCGCGACTTCGTGTTCCTGCTCAACGCCTACGACATCGACCCCGGCAGCTACACGCCGAAGATCATGACGATGCTCGACTTCAACCTCTGGACCTGGAACAGCCGCATCTTTCCCGGCATCTCGCCGCTGGTGGTTCGCAAGAACGACAAGGTGCGCATCCGCATCGGCAACCTGACGATGACCAACCACCCGATCCACCTGCACGGGCACGAGTTCAGCGTCACCGGCACCGACGGCGGGCCAACGCCGAAAGGATCGCGCTGGCCCGAGGTCACCGCCGACATT
>JANNBZ010000446.1:0-2948 GCA_031386065.1 Burkholderiales bacterium | reverse complement strand
GTGCTGGCCGCGATGCCGCTGTTCGGCGTGCCGTTCGCCGTGAAGGACAACATCGACATCGAAGGCGTGCCGACCACCGCTGCCTGTGCGGCCTTCGCTTACCTGCCGCAGCGCAGCGCGGGTGCGGTGCAGCGGCTGGTTCAGGCCGGCGCGGTGTGGCTGGGCAAGACCAACCTGGACCAGTTCGCGACCGGCCTGGTCGGCACCCGCTCTCCGCATGGCCGGCCGGCCAGCGTGGCCGACGCGCAGCGCATCAGCGGCGGTTCCAGCTCGGGCTCGGCGGTGGCGGTGGCGCGCGGCGACGTTGCGTTTTCGCTCGGCACCGACACGGCAGGATCGGGCCGCGTGCCGGCGGGCTTCAACGGCATCGTCGGCCTCAAGCCCACGCCCGGGCGCGTGGGCACCTCGGGTGTGCTGCCGGCCTGCCGCACGCTGGACTGCGTGTCGGTGTTCGCGCATGGCGTGGCCGACGCAGCGCAGGTGCTGGCCGTGGTCGAGGGCAACGACGCCGCCGATGCCTACAGCGCGTTCACGCTCGGTCCGGCCACGCTGCCGACAGCGCTCCGCGTCGGCGTGCCCGCCGCGCCCGAGTTCTTCGGTGACGCGGGTTACGACGCTGCGTGGGCGAGCGCGCTGGCGCACTTGCGAGCCATCGGTGCCGACGTGGTGATGCTCGACTTCACCCCGCTGCACGCGACCGCCGATCTGCTGTACGGCGGGCCGTGGGTTGCCGAGCGGCATGCGGTGGTGCAGGCGCTGCTGGACACGCAACCGCAGGCCTTCGACCCGACTGTGCGACGCATCATCGAAGGCGCGCGCCGCTTCAGCGCCACCGACACCTTCCGCGCCCAATACCGGTTGCGCGAAGCGCAGCGCGAGCACGCGGCGCTGTGGCAAAGAGTCGATGCGCTGATGGTGCCCACCGCGCCGGGTCATCCGCGCTTCACCGAGGTCGATGCCGACCCGATCGGCGTCAACGCGCAACTGGGCCGCTACACCAACTTCGTCAACCTGCTCGGCTGGTGCGCGCTGGCGTTGCCGGCGGGGCGCTGCGCTTCGGGCCTGCCGTTCGGCATCACCTTCATCATGCCCGGCGCGCACGACGCCGCGCTGGCCTGCCTTGCGATGCGCTGGGAGCAAGGCGCAGACGCTGCCGCACCGACGCGGGGCCTGTGGCCGGCCAGCGAACCGACCCTGGCGCTGGCAGTGGTCGGTGCCCACCTCAGCGGCCTCCCGTTGAACCATCAATTGCTGGACCGCGGTGCGGTGCTGCAAGCCGCCACGCAGACCGCACCGCACTACCGCCTGCACGCGTTGCCGGGCAGCACGCCGCCCAAGCCGGGTTTGCTGCGGGTGGCCGCCGCGGGCGCGGCGATCGCCGTCGAGGTCTGGCTGGTGCCGCAGCGCGAGGTCGGCTCCTTCCTGGCGGGCGTTGCCGCACCGCTCGGGCTGGGCAGCATCGAGCTGGCGGATGGACGCCGCGTGCACGGCTTCCTGTGCGAGGCGCACGCGCTGGTCGGCGCGCCCGACATCAGCGCCTTCGGTGGCTGGCGGGCCTACCTGGCCGCGCACGTCAAGCCGGCATCGACATGAGTGGCGGCGCCCTGAGCCCGCAGGTGATCGCAGCGGCGGTGGACGCTGCGGCGGCGCTGCTCGAACTGCCGCTGGAAGCCGCGCACCGCCCGGGCGTGCTGCGCTTCTATGCGCTGGCCGCCGAGATGGCGCAGGTGGTGCACGCCGTGCCGCTGGGCCGCGACGACGAATCCGGCGCGGTGTTCCGGCCGGTCGAGCCGGAGGCCGTCGATGGCGACCGCTGAGACGCTGCTGCGCGGCAGCGCCACCGCGATGGCTGCGGCCGTGCAGCGTGGCGACGTGCGCGCTGCCGATCTGCTGGAAGCCTCATTGGCGCGCATCGCCGCCACCGACGGGCGCGTCAACGCCTTCACCGCCGTGCTCGCCGCGCGTGCACGTGCGCGGGCCGCCGAAGTCGACGCGCTGCCCGCATCCGCCACGCTGCCGCTACGCGGCGTGCCGTTCGCGGTGAAGAACCTGTTCGACATTGCGGGGCTCGCGACCCTGGCCGGCTCGAAGATCGAGGCCGATGCGCCGCCGGCCCGCCGCGACGCGCTGCTGGTGCAGCGGCTGGAGGCCGCCGGTGCGGTGCTGGTCGGTGCGCTCAACATGGACGAGTACGCCTACGGCTTCACCACCGAGAACAGCCACCACGGGCCGACCCGCAACCCGCACGACCTGGCGCGCATCGCCGGCGGGTCGTCGGGCGGATCGGGCGCAGCGCTGGCCGCCGGGCAGGTGGCGATCACGCTGGGGTCGGACACCAACGGCTCGATCCGCGTGCCCGCCTCGCTGTGCGGCGTGTTCGGGCTGAAGCCGACGTATGGCCGATTGCCCCGCAGCGGCAGCTACCCGTTCGTCGCCAGTCTCGACCACCTGGGCCCGTTCGCGCGCTCGGTGCACGACCTGGCGCTGAGCTACGACCTGCTGCAAGGCATCGATGCCGACGACCCGGCCTGCGCGCAGCGGCGCGTCGAACCGACTGCGGGCAGCCTGCAACGGGGCCACGACGGCCTGCGCATCGGCGTGCTCGGCGGCTGGTTCGAGCGCATGGCCGGGCCCGATGCGCGTGCGGCCGTGGCACGCGTCGCGGCTGCACTCGGCAGCACGCAGCGCGTGGACTGGCCCGGCGCCGAGGCCGCACGCGCCGCCGCCTTCCTGATCAGCAATGCCGAGGGCGGCAGCCTGCACTTGCCCGACCTGCGGCGCCGTGCCGACGACTTCGAGCCGCTGTCGCGCGACCGCTTTCTGGCCGGTGCCTTGCTGCCCGCGCACTGGGTGCTGCAGGCGCAGCGCGTGCGTCGCCACGCCGCGCGCGAAGCGGCAAGACTGTTCGAACGCTTCGACGTGTTGCTGGCACCGGCCACACCCTGCGT
>JANNBZ010000401.1:0-30790 GCA_031386065.1 Burkholderiales bacterium | reverse complement strand
CGGTAGCGATCGGTGTCGAATCGTCGTTCCGGTGGTCGATGAACGCTCCAAGCCTGAGTCGGGCTTCCTGGAAATGCCTAAAGAAAATTACTACGATGTGGCTTTCGGTGTACCAGGCAACGATGGTTACTCGGACTATGTCTTCGACTTCGACTGGGAAACTGGAAAGTTTTTAAGGGCAGTTGATGCGCCCCACATGCGGTATTGACCGAGCCTGATGAGTAGAAATATGGCAACCTCGGTGCGAGCTGTGAATCTGGTCTTTCTATGGAATACAGGAAATATTTCACCGTATTCAAAAGATGGTGATGAAATCGACGCGTTCAGGCACAAGACATCATCCCAGAGTGTCGTCCGACTACTTTGGCAACTCGGCGGCATAAAATATTCTTGCCCGTATCCAGGCGAACCACTTCCTGACAGGACAGGGTTGGTTGTATACGATAATGAACATTCGGATGGTATCGGGGTCGGTAAACACTTACGCATCCTAAATGTTGACAACTCTCCACGCTGTACTCTCGTGATACCGAATTTGGGAGCACGCTCAAAGACCAGCCAAGGGTGGCTCGACCTCCCAGGCAGCTATGATCAACTCGGCGGCTCGTTCGGCGTGCCCGGGAACGACGGACACCTTGACTACATCTTCGATTTCGACTGGCAGACCGGCAAGTTATTGCGAGCGGTTGATGCGCCTCACATGCGGTACTGAGTAGGGCGGGCAGTAAGTACTAACGCCCCGGAGGATCATCTGAAAAAAGTCGAACTGTTGAATGAAAAGACACGCGAATTCCGGGCGATGAGTTCGAAACTCAGCGCCGTAGACCGCAGCTTGAAAGACATGCTTGAACCCTTGTTCAAGCTATTCGACGCAATAGAGAGAGGGGAGGTAGCCCCTCCGACCGAGGGAAGATACAGAAATCCTTTTCATCTTGAAGATCCCGCTTATGGGATGCGTACTGAGTTCAATCAGGCATCCGCGGAATTCCAGTCAGCGCTTGAGGACTGGCCGTCAAAGTTTCTGGATTCATCCCTGCTACGATCCGCGCGAATTTCTTGACCGCAACACGATCCGGGCCGTACCGCGCATGGACAGGTCACGATTCAAAGTGCGATTTGTCAGGCCAGCCGGTCGCTTACCTAAATCGATATCCCCAGCGGTAGACCTTTGATACTGCGATTCTCCAACCCCTGTTCAGGAACTCCTCATGCTCAGAACTGCGTTTTCTATTGCCACCCTCGCTTGCACCTTGGCACTCTCTGGCTGTGGTGGGGGTGGGGGCGGTGCCGGCGACGGCCTGCCTTGCGGCGGGTCGTCGACGCTCTCGCTCGCCTTGTCCTACGAGGTCAACGGCTCGCTGGTCGACCTGGGGTCTTCCATCGTTCTGGCCCGTGGCCTGGCCGTGGTCGCTACTCCCAAAGCGGTGGGTTTGCCGGGGGCATGCGTCGGCGCGTTGCGGTGGACGTTCAGCACGTCCTTGCCGGTTCCGGATGGGATGGTGTTCGATGCGAAAACGGGCGTGTTCAGCGGCACGCCGACGGCACGCGCTGTCTTCCCCGTGCGGCTCCAACTCGAGGTCGATGGCTACACGAACACGATTTCGGCAATGGCCAAATTTCTTATGTGACGCTGGCGAGGGCGTCGGTCCGGGCTGCTGCGAAATCAGCCGCTGCAGCCTGCGGCACGGACGCACACCGTGCGTTCAGCACCCGCCCCAGCGCCGCCACCGCGAAGTCGATCTGATCGCGGTCGATGACCAGCGGCGGCGCCAGCCGCACCACCGTGTGGTGCGTGTCTTTCGTCAGCACGCCTTCCAGCATCAGCGCTTCGCAGACTGCGCGCGCGCTGGCGAATGCCGGGTCGATCTGCACCCCGATCAGCAGGCCCTTGCCGCGAACGTCGGCGATGGCCGGGTGGTTCAACCGGCGCAGTTGGGCCATCAAGTGGTTGCCAAGCTCGAGCGCCCGCTCGGCGAGCTGCTCGCTCTCCAGCAACTCGAGCGCGGCACACCCCACGGCACAGGCCAGCGGGTTGCCACCAAAGGTGCTGCCGTGGTCGCCGGGGGTGAATTGCGCCATCACGTCGGCGCGCGCCAGGAAGGCGCTGACGGGAAGCAGACCACCACCCAGCGCCTTGCCCAGCATCAGGCCGTCGGGCCGCACGCCTTCGTGGTCGCAGGCAAGCAGCTTGCCGGTGCGGCCGAGGCCGGTTTGCACCTCGTCGCAAATCATCAGCACGTTGTGGCGGGTGCAGATGTCGCGCACGGCTTTCAGGTAGCCGGCGGGCGGCACGACGATGCCGGCTTCGCCCTGGATCGGCTCGACGATGAAGGCGGCGGTGTTCGGCGTGATGGCCGCTTCGAATGCCGCCGCATCGCCGAACGGCACCGTGACAAACCCCGGCGTGAACGGCCCAAACCCGTCGCGGTACTGAGCCTCGCTGCTGAACCCGACGATCGTGGTGGTGCGGCCCGAGAAGTTGCCTTCGGCCACGATGATCTGCGCCTGCCCGGCCGCCACACCCTTGACCTTGTAGGCCCACTTGCGGGCGGCCTTGATGCCGGTTTCAACCGCTTCGGCGCCGCTGTTCATTGGCAGCGCACGCGCCATGCCGGTGACGCGGCACAGCGTCTGCAAAAACGCGCCGAGCCGGTCGGTGTGGAAGGCCCGGCTGGTGACCGCCAGCGTCTGCGCCTGGTCGGTCAGGGCCTTCACCAGCACCGGGTGGCTGTGGCCGAAGCTGACCGCCGAGTACGCCGACATCATGTCGAGGTAGCGCTTGCCGTCGGTATCGAACAGCCAGACGCCCTCGCCGCGCGTCAGCACCACGGGCAGCGGGTGGTAGTTGTCGGCACCAAAGCGCTGCTCGAGCGCGATGGGTGATTCGGCGGCGGGGGCTGAAGCGCTGTGCGCGTGTGAGCGTTTGCGCAGTGTGGCGGCGCGGGCGGCGGTGGTCATGTCGACTCCTGGGGCGTTCGATGTCAGTGCGCCAGTCTAGGCCGAACCGCACGAAATTTGCGTTCCAAAACTTGCATCGATAGACTCGGATCCGCACGTAACTTTCAAATTTTCCTGGATTCCAATGAATTCGACTACGCTCGACGCCATCGACCGCAAGATCCTGAATGAATTGCAGGCCGACGGCCGGGCCACCAACGTCGAGTTGTCGGCGCGCGTGCATCTGTCGGCGCCGCAGTGTTTCCGCCGCGTGCGGTCGCTCGAAGAGCGCGGCGTGATCCGCAGCTACCGCGCCGACGTGCAGCCCGAAGCGCTGGGCCTGGGGGTGATGGCCTACGTGAGCCTGAACATCGACGGCGGGCAGTTCGGCCGCGTGCGCGAGATCGAGGCCGGCATCCGCGCGTTCACGCAAATCCTCGAATGCCACACCGTCTCGGGCGACTCCGACTACCTGCTGAAGGTGGTGGCGCGCGACCTCAAGAGCCTGAGCCAGTTCCTGACCGACCGGCTGATGCAGGTGCCCGGTGTGGACAACGTGCGTTCAATGATCTGCATGGAAGAAGTCAAGGCGCCGTCGCCCCTGCCAGTGGAGTGAACATTAACGTCCTGATCCTGGGTGGCGTTGTTTTCGTCGGCGCGCTCCGACGTCTCGGCCTGTGCGTGGTTCGATGCACCGGGGCACAACGAATCCGCGGCGCTGGCAGTGGCGACGGCGCAGGCGTCGGTCTGATCCGGCTCACCTTCTGATGGCAATTTGTGCGCACAGCGCGCATTGCTTGATTTCCACCACACACCGAAGCGTCATCGGCTCAGAATTAACTGACGCAACCGCCTGGTGAAGGCGCTTTGCGCGATCAACGCCCACTCTCCGCGCCACCACGCAATGAACGCCTTCCATCGCGAGCCTGTCGAACCCAGCCCCGAGCCGCCGCGCGCAGCCGCGCCCGGCCCCCAGCAGCGGGACCTGGTGAACAGCCTGGAACGCGGGCTGGCGGTGATTGCCGCGTTCGACCAGGAACGCCCGCGCCTGTCCATCAGCGAAGTGGCCGCGTATTGCGGGCTCACCCGCGCCGCCGCGCGGCGCTACCTGATCACGCTGGAACACCTCGGCTTCGTCAGCGTCGACCGGAAGATGTACGCGCTGACGCCGAAGGTGCTGCGGCTGGCGCAGAGCTACATGCACTCGGCGCGCTTGCCGCGCATCGTGCAGCCCGAATTGCACCGGCTCGCCTATGCGCTGAAAGAAGCGTCGTCGGCCGGCGTGATCGACGGCGACGATGTGCTGTGCGTGGCGGCCACGAGCGCGGGCCGGATGGTGTCGGCCACGTTGCAGCCAGGCACGCGCGTGCCAGCCTATTGCACCGCCAACGGCCGGGTGCTGCTGGCCACCCTGCCGCAGGGGATCATCGACGAATGGATCGCGCGCCAGACGCTGGCCGCGCGGACGGTGCACACCATCACCCACCCCGAGCGGCTGCGCATCGAGATCGCCCGCGCCCGTGCCCAGGGTTACGCCGCCGTCGACCAGGAGCTGGAACTCGGTCTGCGCACGCTGTCGGTGCCGCTGTCGAACCACCGCGGCGAGGTGCTCGCCGCGTTGAACGTGAGCGTGCACGCCGCGCGAATGAGCATGGACCAGTTGATCGACGACTGCCTGCCCTCGCTGCGTCACGCGCAAGCCCAGCTCAGGCTGGTGTTGTGATGCGGCTCGAATGAAAGTTCAAGTCGCCATCATCGGGGCCGGCCCGTCGGGGCTGCTGTTGGGCGCGTTGCTGCACCGCGCCGGCATCGACGCCATCGTCATCGAACAGCGCAGTGCGCAGTACGTGCTGGGCCGCATTCGCGCCGGCGTGCTCGAACAGGGCACGGTCGACCTGATGGACGCAGCCGGCGTCGGCGCGCGCATGCATGCGCAGGGCCTGGTGCACGGCGGGTTCGAACTGGGCTACCGCAACAGCCACCACCGCATCGACCTGCACACGCTGACCGGTGGCAAGAACGTGATGGTGTACGGCCAGACCGAAGTCACGCGCGACCTGATGGACGCGCGCACCAGCGCCGGCGCGAAAACCGTGTACGAAGCGCAGGACGTGGCGCTGCACGGCTTCGATGGCGCGCATCCGCGTGTCACGTTTCGCAAAGACGGCGGGGCGGTCGAGGTGCAGTGCGACTTCATTGCCGGCTGCGACGGCTTTCATGGCGTCAGCCGCGCCAGCGTGCCACCGACAGCGTTGCGCACGTTTGAGAAAATCTACCCCTTCGGCTGGCTGGGTGTGTTGGCGGACACCCCGCCGGTGGCTCACGAGTTGATCTACTCGAACCACGAACGCGGCTTCGCGCTGTGCAGCATGCGCTCGGCCACCCGCAGCCGCTACTACGTGCAGTGCGCGCTGGACGACAAGGTCGAGAACTGGTCCGACGACGCGTTCTGGGACGAGCTCCGGCGTCGCCTCGACCCGAAGGTGGCCGAGACCATGGTGACCGGCCCGTCGATCGAGAAAAGCATTGCGCCGCTGCGCAGCTTCGTAGCCGAGCCGATGCGCTTCGGCCGCCTGTTCCTGGCCGGCGACGCGGCGCACATCGTGCCGCCCACCGGCGCGAAAGGCCTGAACCTGGCGGCGTCCGACGTGCACTACCTGTCGCGCGGGCTGATCGAACACTACCGTGACCACAGCGATGCGGGCATGGCCGCGTACTCCGACCGCTGCCTGCGCCGGGTCTGGAACGCGGTGCGTTTTTCGTGGTGGTTCACCTCGCTGATGCACAAGTTTCCGGACGGCGGCGGGTTCGCGCAGAAGGTGCAGGAAGCCGAGATCGGCTACCTGCTGGGGTCGGTCGCTGCGTCCACTTCGCTTGCAGAGAATTACGTCGGCCTGCCACTGCAGGATTGAGCGCACAGCGAACGCGCTGCGTCGCTGAATCGGAACGGAACACTTCGCACGCCACAGCGGCACCGTGCGCTGCGGACGAGCTGCAACGTGGTCCCGCAAGCGAGGCTCGCGATTCGACGCAATACGGCACGCAGCCTGGGCGGGCCCGAATTTTGAAACAGCTTGTCACTGCCGCCATCGCGGCCCGGGCGTGGTCAGCGCCCTCGGGACAAACCCGGTAAATAGCCAACTATCACCCGCCCGCGCAGGCCGACCGCAATACTTGTTTCATCCAGCGCAGACCGGCTGCCCAGGAACAGGAGACACCCATGCGAGTCATCCCCATCGCGGTCCCCGCGACATTCGCCGCTGCATCGTCGGGCGGCTGTGAAGACGAATCAGGCGAGGTGCGCCGGCTGGACCACCTGCCGCTGGCGCGCCGCGAATTCCTGAAAGGCTCGGGCGTGCTGATGGGCACCCTGGCCGCCGGCAGCCTGCTGGCCACACTGGCACCGTCGACCGCGTGGGCGCTGGAGCTGAAAGTGCTGAGCGGCGCCGAGGGCCAGGCCCTGATGAAGATGGGCCGCACGCTGTACCCGCATGCAAAGTTGCCCGACGCGGTGTACGCCTTGCTGGCCAAAGACCTGGATGCCGCAGCCGCCGGCGACGCGGCCACTGCGACGCTGCTGCGCGACGGTGTGGCCGGGCTGAACCAGAGCACCGGTGGCTCGTTCGCGAAAGCCAATGACGCGAAGCGACTGGCCGCCGTGAAGGCCATCGAGGGCAGCGCCTTCTTCGGCGCAGTGCGCGGCAAATGCATCACCTCGCTGTACGACAACGACATGGCCTATGCGGTGTTCGGCTACCCCGGTGTGTCGTGGGACAAGGGCGGCTACATCACGCGCGGCTTCCAGGACCTGAAGTGGCTGCCGGCGCCTGATCTGCAGGCGAGCCCCAAACCGTACATGGGTTAGAGGAGACACGACATGGCGAAATTCGAAACCAGCGACGACTCGGTCGTCGTCATCATCGGCTCCGGTGCCGGCGGCGGAACCTTGGCCAACGAGCTGTGCCAGAAAGGCATCAAGGTTGTCGTGCTGGAAGCCGGCGCCTTGCAGTCGCAGGCCACCTTCATCAACGACGAATGGAAATCGTTCGTGCAACTGGCCTGGCTGGACCCGCGAACCACCTCGGGCACCTGGCGCGTCGCGAAAGACTTCGCCGGCCTGCCGGCGTGGATCTGCAAGACCGTGGGCGGCACCACCACCCACTGGGCCGGCGCCTCGCTGCGCCTGCAAGACCATGAATTCCGCGCTCGCACGCACTACGGTGCCATGGCAGGCACCAGCCTGGCCGACTGGCCGTTGACGCTGAAGGAACTGGAGCCCTGGTACGCCAAGGCCGAAGACAAGATGGGCGTCACACGCACCAACGGCATCCCCGGCCTGCCGGGCAACAACAACTACAAGGTGATGCACGCCGGCGCGAAGAAGCTGGGCTATCAAGAAGTGCACACCGGCAACATGGCCATCAACAGCGTGCCGCGCCATGACCGAGGACGCTGCATGCAGATGGGCTTCTGCTTCCAGGGCTGCAAGAGCGGCGCCAAGTGGAGCACGCTGTACACCGAAATTCCGGCCGCTGAGAAAACCGGCAACCTCGACCTGCGCCCCGAGTCGCACGTGGTGCGCATCGAGCACGACGACGCCGGCAAGGCCACCGGGGTGGTCTATTTCGACAAGGACGGAAAAGAGCAGCGGCAGAAGGCGCGGCTGGTCTGCGTGGCCGGCAATTCCATCGAGACGCCGCGGCTGTTGCTGCTGTCAGCTTCGAACAAGTTCAAGGACGGGCTGGCCAATTCATCGGGCCAGGTGGGCCGCAACTACATGCGCCACATGACGGGCTCGGTCTACGCCGCCTTCAAGCAGCCGGTGCACATGTACCGAGGCACCACGATGGCCGGCATCATCCGCGACGAGGCGCGCCACGACACCAAGCGCGGCTTCGCCGGCGGCTACGAGCTGGAGACGCTGTCGCTCGGCGTGCCCTTCATGGCCGCCTTCCTGAACCCCGGCGGCTGGGGCAGCGACTTCGCCTGGTGGATGGACCATTACGCGAACCTGGCCGGCATGTGGCTGGTGGGTGAGGACATGCCGCGCGAGACCAACCGCGTCACGCTCAACCAGAGCGTGAAAGACAAGTGGGGCAGCGCAGCACCGAACGTGCACTTCGACGACCACCCGAACGACATCGCCATGCGCGACCACGCCTTTACGCAGGGCGAAAGGGTTTACCAGGCGGCTGGTGCCATCAAGACCTTCCGCACGCCGCCTTACCCGTCGACGCACAACCTGGGCACCTGCCGCATGGGCGCATCGGCCAGCGACAGCGTGTGCAATGCCTTCGGGCAGACGCACGACGTGCCGAATCTGTTCATCTCGGACGGCAGCCAGTTCACCACCGGTGGCGCCGAGAACCCGACGCTGACCATCGTGACGCTGGCAATTCGCCAGGCCGATCACATTGCGAAGCAGATGAGCCAGCGCACCATTTGACCGGGGAGACACAGCATGTGCGAATACTTCGTCAAGGCCGACCCCATCGCCTACGAGCAGCGCACGCGCTCGATTCGCGTGCACGGCGTGATCACCAGCATCCGGCTGGAAAACATGGCCTGGGACATCCTGGCCGAAATGGCCGAGGCCGAAGGCTGCACCACCAACCACCTGATCGTGACCTTGCACGACGAGGTGCTGGCGCACCGGGGCGAGGTGCCCAACTTCGCGTCCTTTCTGCGCGTGACCTGCATGCGCTATTTGCGCCGCGAGATCACCGCCGCCGAGCGAGGACGCCCTGCGGTCGCGCTCCCCAAGTTGGTGGCGCTGCGCGCGCGCGGCTCGCACTGATCAGCGTCGCCTCCGTCAACCGACACCAACCGCTTGCAGACGCCATGCCGAAAGTCATTCACGCCATGATTCGCGTTCTTGACCTCGACCGTTCGTTGCGCTTCTATGCCGACGTGCTGGACCTGCACGAGGCGCACCGGCTCGACTTCCCCGACTTCGCGCTGGTCTACCTGCGCAACGCCGAGAACGATGTCGAAATCGAACTCACGCTGAACAAGGGCCGCACCGAGGCCTACACCCACGGCACCGGCTACGGCCACATCGGAGTGGTGGTCGACAACGCCGCCGCGAGCCGCGAAACACTCAGCCAGCGCGGCATCGAGTGCACGCCGGTGAAGGAATTCAAGCGCGGCGAAGAACTGCTGGCGAAGTTCTTTTTCGTGCAAGACCCCGACGGCTACAAGATCGAAATGCTGGAGCGTCACGGCCACTACCAGTAGCGTCTGCGCCCGACCCAAAACGCAGCATGCGGCCACACGCTGCGCACCCACAGATCACAACGAAGGAGACGACCGTGAACGAGATTGCAAGGTTTTTCATCAGTGGCATCGCAGCCGCCGTGCTGACCATCGGCACTGCGCAAGCGCAGGCACCGAACATCGAAAACCTGAAGCAGATGAAGGTCTCGGGGGTCGACCCGAGCATGCCGCCGGTGCCGCAAGAGGGAAAAAACGCAGTCCAACTGCGCGAGAACCTGAAGCGCGTCAAGCTGCCGCCGGGCTTCAAGATCGACCTCTACGCGGTGGTGCCCGACGCGCGCCACATGGCCGTGGCGCCGAGCACCAACATGCTCTTCGTCGGCACCCGCAAGAGCACCGTCTGGGCCGTCACCAACCGCAACAGCGGCGACGTGGCCACCGAGGTGAAACCCTTCGCGCCGTCGGCCAAGTTCCACGTGCCCAACGGCGTGTGCTGGACCAAGGACGGCTTCCTGATGGTGGTCGAACACAACCGCGTGCTCAACTTCCCCGCCGCCGAATTCTTTTATGAAGGCGGCGACGTGGCGGTGATCGAAACCGTGCCCCAGGGCAAGCTGATCCCGCCGGAAGAAGAGTCGTACAACCACCACGCGCGCACCTGCCGCGTCGGCCCCGACGGCATGCTCTACATCACGCTCGGCCAGCCGTACAACGTGCAGCCGCGCAGCAAGCTGGAGCTGTTCAACAAGGTCGGCATCGGCGGCATCGTTCGCATGGACCCGTTCAGCGGCGCCAAGCGCGAGGTCTACGCCACCGGCGTGCGCAACTCGGTCGGGCTCGAGTTCAATCCAAAAGACAAGACGCTGTGGTTCACCGACAACCAGACCGACGGCATGGGTGACGACATCCCGATGGGCGAGATCAATCGTTCCACCGGGGCCGGTCAGTTCTTCGGCTATCCGTACATCGTCAGCAAGACGCGCATCACCGACGAGGGCTACGACAAAGACCCGCTGCCAGCCAACATCGTCAATCCGCAGGTCATGACCGACGCTCACGCGGCCGACCTGGGCCTGGCCTTCTACACCGGCAAGACCTTCCCGGCCAAGTACCAGGGCGGCCTGTTTTCGGCCCAGCACGGCTCGTGGAACCGCACCACGCCGGTCGGCGCCCGAATCATGTTCACCAGCATGAAGGCCGACGGCACGGCCGACAAGACCGAGGTCTTCGCCGACGGCTGGCTCGACAGCGCGACCGGCCTGTACCGCGGTCGCCCGGTCGACGTGGCAATGATGAAAGACGGCTCGATGCTCATCAGCGACGACTTCGCCGGCGCGCTGTACCGCGTCAGCTACGTGGGCGACGCGAAGTAAGCTTCACGGCGGCGCGCCGCTGGTGCTTGTGCGTTTGTGCGCTTGTGCGCGTCGCTTGCTCGGGCCGGTGCATCACCGGCCCGTTTTCATTGCAGATCGGAAGTGGAATGAATCGATTTCAATGCCTGCTGCTGGGCCTGATGGCCGCCACCAGCGGCATCGCGCAGGGCCAGGCCACGGCGGGTGAAACCAAGGCTCGCACCTGTGCCGTGTGCCACGGCCCGCTGGGCATCGCCACGATGCCGGACACGCCCAACATTGGCGGCCAGCCCGAGCGCTACCTCAGCGAACAACTCAAGGCCTACCGCAGCGGCAAACGCAGCCACGAAGTGATGTCGCTGATGGCCAAACCGTTGAGCGACGACGACATTGCGAGCCTGGCGGGGTGGTTTGCGTCGATCAAGGTCGAGGCGGTGGGGCCGCGCTGAATTGAACGGTGCAAAAGGGCGAGCAACGCAATCGCCGACGGCTGTTTGCCGGGCACGTCGCGCGTCCAAATCGCCTTCCGGCCGCACGCGCACAGGGTGAGCCCACGCCTTAAGCAAATTCCAAGCGTAGTCGACGAGAATCAACCGCATGGTGCCCACCCCAGCGACCGACTCCGAACGCCTGCGCACCGACGAACTCGAGCCCTGTGCGTCTTGGGCGCATTCGTCGGGCTGGGTTCAATTGTCCGGGGAACGTCGCACTCTGACTTGTGTGGTGAGCTGCCGCAATCAGGCCCGGGCCTTGAGCAAACTGCTGCCTGTCCTGAGCGACACCTTGACCGAATGCGGCTACCCGTGGGAGCTGATTGCCGTCAATGTCGGCAGCACCGATGGCACAGCCACGCTACTCGCCGCCTGGGCAGAGCTTCCAGGATTTCGCGAGCTGAGTCTGGCTCACGACGCAGCGCAAGCAGGCGCGTTCAGTGCGGGCTCGGCGCACGCACGCGGTGACGCGGTGATCCTGGTCGACGCCTCGTTGCACTGCGACCCTGTGCTGATTCCGCGCATGGTCATGCGATGGGAGTCTGGAGCACGGATGGTTGTCGCCGTGGGCGACCCTGAGTCGGCAGAGTGCCCCCTGGATTGCTGGGCCGATGCGGAGGTGCGACTGTTGCGCGCTCAAGGCGAGCTGCGCTTCCCGAGCGAAGCCGGGGGCCCGGCCTTGTTGGATCGCGTCCTGTTGCTGCAGTTGTTGGGCGCTGAATGACCCAGCCAACTCGCGACTCAAGCCACGCGTTTCAGCGACACGCCATGGCCTTCCGACAACACCAACGTCTCTTCAAAGGCCCGGCTGGGCTGCGAAGGCTCGTTGACAATTTGCTTTAGCAGGTCGATCCAGTCGGCCTGGGCACGTGGCCGCTCGCCGCGCGCAGCAACTTCGAGCACCACGCGTGCGCCGCAGGCCATCACGGTCCAGAGCACGAAGCCGATCAGCAGCACCAGTTCGATCTCGATGCTCTGATTCCATGGGCGGGCAATGCCGAGGAAGGCGCAGTACAGCCACATGCTGTTCGACAAGCCCACCGACAAGGCCACGCCTTCGCGCTGTCGAGGGCTCCATTTCGCCACCGGCCGCAATCTGGACAGGTGACGGAAAACGCCGTAATGCAGCACCAGCGCATTCAGGCACAACAGCCCGACCAGGACGATCTTGCCTTGCAGTTTCTGATTGCCGATCAAGTAGTCAGGACGGTCCTGCTGCCCTGCAATCACCAGCATCGCGCCAGTGGCAAGCAGCAAGCCGAGTGCGCCGGTGATCACGCGCAGTTCGAAAAGTGAGGGCGGGGGAATGACCACCCTGTAGCCCATCACTCGCGAGAGCAGGCGCAGGTCGGTCATCGCCATCATGCCCAGCGCGAGGCAAGTACCCAGCAGGTGTGCATAAACAAGTAGCAGCTTCATCGTCGTATCCCAGTCTCTGTTGTTGAGCGGTGCGCCCGCCACTCGAAGTGGCCAGCATTGAGGACCGAGTTTGAGAGCGAGTCGACGACCGCCCGCCTTAAGGATGCAAACGGATGTCGGGGCGATTTACCTTTTGCCGCCGCTGGAAACAGCCCAACCGACGCAGGGCCAAGGTGGGGTGTGGCAACGGCTACGGCCATCTCGTACGAGAGGACACGCTTTGCGTTATTTACATGCTTAAGGCCGCGATCGCGCTTCAGTTCGCTGCCGGCACCAGTCGGTAACCGACGCCCCGCACCGTCTTGATCAAGTCACGGCCCAGCTTGCGCCGCAGATGAGAAAGATGAACTTCGAGCGCGTTGCTGGACGGAACGGCATCGCGCCCATGCACCAGCAGTTCGAGTTCGGCTTTGGGCACGATGCGATCCGCGCGCAGCGCGAGCGCTTCGATCAAGTTCCATTCGCGCGCTGTGACGCCAACATGCTCTCCGCCGCGACGAATGTCGCGGTGAAGCAGGTCGAGTTCAACGTCGCCGCGCTGCAGGTTCGGCGAGGCCAGGCCCGCGATTCGGTACCGCAGCGAGCGCACGCGCGCCGCCAGCACAACGGGATCAAATGGCGTCAGCATGCAGTCGTCCGCGCCGGCGTCCAGCGCTGCCTTCATGCGGTCTGCGTGCCGCCCAACGTCGCTGAGCATGACCGTCGCCGTGCCGATGCCGCGACTGCGCAGGGTGCGCACCCAAGTGAGCCCCGAGCCGTCGGGCAGGTGCGAACTCACCAGCAGCACGTCGTACGTCGCGCTGTGCTGCGGGTTGATGTCGTGCAGGCGTTCAAAGGGCTCCACAAGGTGGCCTTCGCTGCGCAGCCAGTCAATGGCAACCTGGCGCTGAAAGCTACCGACTTCCAACAGCAGAACGCGCATGCCAAGCCTCCTCTCGACCGGACGCAATCTAGCAGTCGATGCTGAGAATCTGCTTAAGTCGCCGCGCGATCAAGGGCAGGAAAACTCACCCCCATGACTCGCTCAACAGCGAGCTGAGCTTGATGCGGCAACAGCGGCAGCGGGTGCAGCAAGAGCTGACGGCGCTCAACGCGCAACACCGGCAGGCGCAGACTCCCAGGCGCTGCAGCGCACGGGGCTCGAATCCAACTGCGGTCTGGTCAGTGAAGGGTTCATTTCGAGCACTCGCGTCCACCAGATTGAAGCCGGCGTCGCCGGCGAAGCCGCCCGGCTCGAGGGAAGCTGACACCCCACGCGAGCAGGAACGTCCATGCCGTGAGCGCCACGTTCGGGCCTGCATGCCCCCAGCAGGCCACCCTGAACGGCCACGCCTTGTGGAGTGCTGCTGCCGGAGCGAGCCCCGACCTGTTGAGATTTTTCGCTTCGGGCGGGGATTCGAGCAGCCCATTTTCGGAAGGCTTCGTCTACTTCGGAGGCAAATAGCCGAGCCGCTTCGGCGCAACGCGCAGCGATTTCCTCAGGCCGCTTGCGGCTTGAAGCGAACCTGCACCCGCAAGCCGCCAAGTGGCGACTCGAGCAGTTGCACTGCGGTGCGGTGTGCCAGCGCCACCGACTGCACGATCGACAACCCCAGCCCGACGCCCAGTTCGTCAAAGCGCCCCAACCGGTTGAAGCGTTCAAAAGCTTGTTCGCGCTGGTTCTTCGGGATTCCAGGACCGGAGTCGTCAACGGTCAGTGTGGCGGTGTCGCCGTTGCCTGTGCTGCTGATTTCAATCTGCCCGCCCTGCGGTGTGTAGCGTATGGCGTTGCTCAGCAAGTTGTGCATCAACAAGTGAATGCTCAGCCTTGCGGCTCGAACCTCGAACACCTCGAAGCGTTCCGTGAGCACAAGATTGCGCTCGGATGCCACATGCCCCAGGTCCGACAAGACGGCCTGATAGACATCGCGCAAATCCACCAGGTGAATGCTGACCGGCCCTTGATCTGACGCCAGCACGTCTGCGCGCGCGAGGTCGAGCAACTGGGTCTGCAGGTGGCTGGCGTGGTCGACGCTTTCGATCAGTAGCCGGAGCGAGTCCGACGCTTCCCGGGGCGACGCCGCCTTCATCGCCATTTGGGCCCGTGCGCGGATCCCAGCCAGCGGTGTGCGCATTTCGTGCGCCGCGACTGCGGTAAACCCACGCTCCGTCGACAACGCATGGCCGGCTCGGCTGATGAAGCCATTGATCGAATCGAGCATCGGCTCCAGCTCGGCCGGCGGATTTTCGACCCTCACCGGCGCCAGGTCGAGCGGATGACGTTTCTGCAATTGGTTGGCCAAGCCGTCGACGACCCGCAGCGACCGATTGAGGAACCACCACTTCGCGGCGAAGATAAGGCAAAGCGGCAGGGTCATGAAGGCGAAGAAGTAGCCGCCAACACGGCCAAGTGCCGGGTGCCTGGCCGCAACCGGTTCCGCCACCTGGATGATCATTCCGCCGGAAACCGCAGAGGCATGGGTGTAGGTTCGAAACCGCGCGTTGCCCAACGTCGCAGTGCCGAAGCCACGCTCGACCAGCGGGCGCATCGGCGCCAGCGGCGCGTCCATGGTCCGCAGCAACATGCGACCGTTTGGCGACCAGATCTGGTAGTGGTAGTTGGCCCCGAGGGACGCATCGGTGCCAACGTCTACCGACGTGTACTGACCTTGCGCATTCATCTCCTCGATCTCGTGCTCGGCGAAGGCAAGGATCGTTTGCGCCATAGCTCCGAGCCGGGCATCGAGCAAGCGCTGGTCGTCAAGGTCCGCGGCGTAGTACATCGCCGTGCCGGAGGCCAACAAAGTCGCAGTGGCTGCTACCGCGCCGATTGTCAGCAACCGCCGCCGCAGCGACCACGAGGTGGAGCCTCTAGGCATCTTGACCGACCCGGCCGATTTGGTAACCCACCCCGCGCACCGTCGAGATCAAGTCGGGCGAGAACTTGCGCCTGAGGTAATAGACGTAAACCTCCAACGCGTTGCTGTCCACATCGTCGTCCCACCCGTACAAGGCTTCCCCGAGCTGTGCGCGAGACAGGACGTCTGATTTCCGGCGAACCAGGATCTCGAGCAGCCAGAACTCTTTGTTGGTCAGCGGCACCAGCTTGCCGCGCCACTTCGCCGTGTGGCTTTGCGGATACAGCTCAAGAGCGCCGTGTACCTGCACGTCGGTTCGCGTGAGCTTCGGCTGGGTCCGGCGGAACACAGCTCGAACCCGCGCAGCCAGTTCGTCCAGATCGATGGGTTTGACCATGTAGTCGTCTGCGCCCAGGTCGAGCGAGTGAATGCGGTCTGCAATTCCACCGCGCGCGGTGATGACGATGACTGAGACCGGCAGTTGTTGCTCGCGAATCCGCGCGAGCAATTGCTCACCGCTGACATTGGGCAATCCCAGGTCCAGCAAGACGCATTCGTGACCGTAAGTGGTCAGCGACGCCATGACATCTTTCCCGGAATGCAACCAGTCCACCGCATAGCCTTCATTCACCAGGCTTTTTTGGATTGCGGACCCCAGCGGTTCGTTGTCTTCAACCAGCAGCAAGCGCATGGGCAGGCAAGTAAAGTTGTGGGCGACAGGGCCAACGCCGCCTTACTGCGCAGCAGCAAATATTTGCTACAAAGTATGAAGTCTTAACACAAATTAAAACATCCTTGGATTGGCAGGTTGACAGATTCCGAATATTTTGGTAGCAGACCAAACTTATACTTGGGCCGACAAACGACGGCGCGAAGAGACGATGCCCCGTTCATTTCAATGACGCGGGGGTTGCGGCCAGCGCTCCGCCCGTTGCGCACGTCGAGAGCGAGCGGGCAGCGACGCACGAAGTCGTGGGAAGGTTTGATCAAACGCACCGCCCGCGCCACCTAGCGACCCCGAGTCGAGCCGGTGCATTTGCGAATGGGTGGATGCCTGCGCCGGACCAGGCTCACACCCGACGCGATATCACCCAGTCGACCGAACTGCCTCAGCGCTTGCGCCTTCAGTCCCAACTTCTCGACCAACTGCCTGAACACCGGCCACCGCATCCACGCGGTCGCCCAGCAGCGCCAGCGCCGCCGAAGGGATGGCGTTGAACTTGACGCTGACGTTGCCTTCGAGCGCAGCGTGCGCCAACTGCCAGGTCGAGCCGGGGCCCGAGTTGCCCATCTTCACGTCGCCCGGTTTGGCGCAGCTGGCGGCCAGAGAGTCTTCCAGCATTTCCCGCCGCGTGTCGCCACGATCGGTGATGGCGGCAGAGTCGAAGTTGAGCCGGGCGATGGGCGTGAAGTCTTCGTACGACAGCTTGGTCAGGCCCAAGTGGGAAACGATCACGATCTCGGCAAACACCACCGCCAGCTTGTAGCCGTCGACAGCGCGTTTTGCGGCAGCAGTTCACGGTCGCCAGCGGCGCGCCGGCCCACACGACGCCTTCCGTACGGCAACACACAGACGCTCGCCGAACCCAGCAGTAGAACGGCCTCTCGATACCTGACGCTCGCCGCGGCCAGTCCGCAAGAAAGAAGACATGAACCTGTTCCTTCGCTCCTTCACAGCCCGCGCCCGATGGCTTCCCGCGCTGATCGTGACCCTGCTCGTCGGCTGCGGCGGCGGCCTGGACCCAATCCTGGGCAGCCCGTCCATCGGCGTCGCGCCCACCGTCAGCGCCACGTCACCGGCCGCCAGTTCGCCCGCCGTCACCGGCGTGGCGGTCAACAGCGTCGTCACCGCGACCTTCAGCAAGCCAATGGCGTCGGCGAGCCTCACCGCGACGAGCTTCACGCTGGCCTGCCCGGCCGGCACGCCCGTCAGCGCCGCCATCACCTATGACGCCACGACCCGCGTGGCCAGCCTCACGCCGAGCGCGGCGCTGCCGCCGAGCACGCTGTGCGTGGCCACCGTGACGACGGCGGCGCAAGACACCACCGGCATCGCGCTGGCCAGCAACTTCGTCTGGAGCTTCGTGACCGCCCCGCTGGGCGACACCACGCGACCGACCGTGGTGCTGACCGTGCCTGCCGCAGGCGCGGTGAACGTGGCGAACAACACGAAGATCAGCGCCACCTTCAGCGAAGACATGGCTGCGGCGACCATCAGCGGCAGCAGCTTCAGCGTCACCAACACCAGCCTTGGAACCGTGGTCCTCGGCACGGTGAGCTATTCGGCGAGCGCCAGAGCGGCGACCTTCACGCCGTCGACACCGGCCACGCTGGCGAACAACAGCCAGTTCACCGCGACCATCACCAACGCGGCGACCGATGTGGCCGGCAATGCGCTTGCCGGCAACTTCGTCTGGAGCTTCACCACCGGCGGCAGTGCGGACAACACGCCGCCGACGGTGACCGCCATCAGCCCGCCCGACGGCAGCGTTGGGGTGTGCCTGACGCGCAGCGTCAGTGCCACCTTCAGTGAGCCGATGGATGCCGCGACCGTCAACGCGTCGACCTTCGGCGTCACCGACAACGGCGTCGCCGTGCCCGGCAGCGTGAGCTACGACGCGACGAGCCAGGTCGCCAGCTTCGTTGCGACCAATCCGGCGGGGTTCGCCGCCAGCCGTCCCTTCGTCGTCACCGTCCGGTCCGGCAACGCCGGTGTGAAGGACCTGGCGGGCAATGCGTTGGCGGTCGACCGGGTCTGGGGTTTCAGCACCGGGACACAGCCGTGCGCGAGCGGCGTCAACCTCGGCTCGGCCGCCTTGTTCGGCGCATTCGGCGGCGGTGCCGGCATCACCAACCAGGGCATCAACACGGTCGTCAACGGCAACCTCGGCACCACGGCGGCCTGCACGCTGATCACCGGCTTTCACGATGCCGTCAACGTCTACACCGAGACACCGCTGAACGTCGGTGCTGTCAACGGCAGCATCTACTGCGCACCGCCGTCACCGGGAACCACCACCAGCATGGCGATCGCGACCCAGGCGCGTGCCGATGCGCAGACCGCCTACAACACGCTGGCCTCGATGCCCCCTGGCAGCGACCCGAGCGCCGGCCAGCTCGGCGGACTGGTATTGCCTGCCGCCGTGTACACCGCTGCCGGTGGCACGTTCGCCGTGACCAGCGGCGATCTGACGCTCGATGCGCAAGGCGACACCAACGCGGTGTGGGTGTTCCAGAGCGCATCGGCATTGACGGTCGGCCTGAGCGCCACGCCGCGCCGCGTGCTGCTGATCAACGGCGCCCAGGCGAAAAATGTCTTCTGGCAGGTCGGCAGCGCCGCCCGCATTGAAGATCGCAGCGTGATGGTCGGAACCATCATCGCCCCGGCCGGAGTGACGATCTCCACCGCCGGACAGACGGCCCAGACCACGCTCATCGGACGAGCCATCGGCCTGACCGCCTCGGTGACCCTGGTCAACACCACCATCGTCGCGCCGTGAGCACGCACGCCATCCCTCGCCGCCGCTCGACTGCCCGAAAGAACAAGATGACATCCATCAAAACCCTGCGCCTGCTGAGCCTTGCCGGCCTCGGCTCCCTGTTGGCCGCTTCGTCGTTCGCGCAGGAGGGCAGCTACTACTACGGTGGACTGTCGATCGGCCAGTCACGCGCGAAGATCGACGAGGCGCGGATCACCGCCAGCCTGCTCGGCTCCGGCCTGACCACCACCTCGATGGCACGCGACGAGAGCGACACCGCCTTCAAGCTGTTCGGGGGCTACCAGTTCAACCGCAACTTCGCGCTCGAGGCCGGCTACTTCAACCTCGGCAAATTCGGCTTCACGTCGACCACGGTGCCGACCGGGACGCTGGACGGCCGCATCAAGCTGCAGGGCGTCAACCTCGACCTCGTCGGCACCCTGCCGCTGACCGAGCGGCTGTCGGCAATCGGCCGCGTGGGCGCGCAGTACGCCCGCGCCAGCGACACCTTCCGCGGCAGCGGCGCGGTGCAGGTGCTGAACCCGAACCCGAGCGCCAAGGGCACCCGCTACAAGGCCGGTGTCGGGTTGCAGTACGAACTCAGTCCGTCGTTGCTGGTGCGTGCCGAAGCCGAGCGCTACCGCATCAACGACGCGGTCGGCAACCGGGGCGATGTGAACTTGTATTCGGTGAGCCTGGTGTTCCCGTTCGGCCGCACGCCGCCCGCCGCACCGCGTGCCATGGCGGCTCCGGCTTACGTGGCACCGACCCCCGTCGCCCCGCCTGCCCCGCCGCCGCCGTTGGTTGCGGCGGCACCACCGGCGCCCGTCGTTGCGGCACCGGTCGCGCGTCGGCGTGTGAGCTTCGCAGCCGATTCGCTGTTCACCTTCGACCAGTCGGCGGTCCGACCGGAAGGCCGGGCCGCGCTCGACAAATTCGCACAGGAACTGAAGGGAACCGAGTTCGACGTGATGACCGTCGAAGGCCACACCGACCGGCTCGGGTCGACGGCCTACAACCAGCGTCTGTCGACGCAACGCGCCGAAGCGGTCAAGGCCTACCTCGTCTCGTCGGGTGGACTCGCCGCCGCCAAGGTCTCGGCCGTTGGAAAAGGCGAATCGGCGCCGGTCACCAAAGCCGAGGAGTGCAAAGGCAAGCAGCAGAGCCCGAAGCTGATCGCCTGCCTGCAACCGGATCGCCGCGTGGTGGTGGAAGTCACCGGGACGCGTTGACAGCGGCGGTGGTCGGCACTTAGCTGCCTGCACCCGCCCGCGCGAACCACAGCCGCTGCTGCAGCAGCGGGCTGACCCGATAGCGCTCGCTGCGCGTGGCCTCGTACAGGTGGTCGAGCACGCTCACCACGTGTTCGACACCCAGCGTTTGCAGCCACTCGAACGGCCCGGCCGGCCAGTTGGTGCCGAGCTTCATCGCGGAGTCGGCGGCGGCCTCGTCGCACACGCCCTGGTGCACCGCGTCGGCGGCCTCGTTGACCAGCATGCACAGCGTGCGCGCGGCCCACAGGCCAGGCACGTCGCGCATTTCAATCGCCTGCCAGCCGCACACACGCAGCGTGTCGATGGCGACCTGGCGCGAGCCTGCGGACGTGGTCGCGGCAAAGGCCACGCCCAGCGGCTGCAGCTTGTCGCTGAGCGTCACCGCCACCAGCGGCAGGTCGATCAGCGCCAGCTCACGCTCTTCGCTCTGCACCGCCACCTGCATCGCGGTTCGGCCATCGGTGATGCGGATGTCGACACCGTCGACGCGAAAGCCGGCCCATTCTTCGTGCGAGTCGCAGTCGAACGGGATGCCGCGCGCTTCCAGCCGCGCCCACAGCGAACGCGCCAGTGGCGTGTCGCCGACCAGCACGATGTGCGCGGGCAGCGTGGGCGCCTCGCCGGCCACCACGGCGCTGGCGGGCGCGCTCACGCCGTCGTAGAAGCCCTTGCCGACCTTGCGGCCCAGGCGGCCGCCGTTGAGCAGCGCCTTCTGCACCAGCGACGGCTGATAGCGCCGGTCGCCGAAGTTGGCTTCGAACACCGATTGCGTCACCGCGAAATTCACGTCGTGGCCGATCAGGTCCATCAGCTCGCACGGCCCCATGCGAAAGCCCGCGCTGCGCGCCAACGCGTCGATGACGGCCGGCGTGGCCGCCTGTTCCTGCAGCAGCGCCAGCGCCTCGGCGTAGTAGGGCCGCGCAATGCGGTTGACGATGAAGCCCGGCGTGCTTTTGGCGTGCACCGGCGTCTTGCCCCAGCGCGCGGCCAGCTCGAACACAGCCTGCGCAACATGCAAATCGGTCTCGGCACCGGACACCACCTCCACCAGTTTCATCAACGGCACCGGGTTGAAGAAGTGCATGCCGACCACGCGCTGCGGCTGCTGCAGCCCGTTGGCAATGGCAGTGATGGAAATCGACGAGGTGTTCGACGCCAGCACCGCCTGCGGCGAGACGACGGCCTCCAGGTCACGCATCAATTTCTGCTTGGCTTCGAGGTTCTCAACGATGACCTCGACGATCAAGGCGGCACCGGCCATGTCGCTCAGCGCATCGGCCGCGATCAACCGTGACGCGGTGGCCGTTCGCTCGTCGGCGGACAGCCGGCCCTTGTCGACCAGCGTCGCCAGGACCTTGTCGATCTGCGTGATGGCCGCTTGCGCCGCACCGGGCCGCAGGTCCATCAACCACACCGTGTGGCCGGCCGCAGCGGCCACCTGCGCAATGCCGGCGCCCATCGTGCCGGCGCCGATCACGCCCACCGGCTGGGCTGACGCAGTCCCTGTTTGCAGCAAGTTGTTCATTCGCGTCACCCCGCATCGATGTCAATACGTCTCGACGTGGAAGCGGCCCTCCTCGACCATCCGCGTGTGCAGCGTGGGCCAGTGCAGACCGGCGCCGCGGCAGGCTTCGTCCAGCGCGTCGAGAACACCCGTTTCCATACCCTTCAGCCCGCAAATGTAGATGCAGGTGTCGCCGCGCAGCAGATCGGCCACGTCGCGCGCGCGTTCACGGATGCGGTCTTGCACGTAGGTTCGAGGCTGGCCGGCGACGCGCGAGAACGCCAACGTGGTGTCCATCAACTCGGCGGGCAGCTTGGTCAGCGGGCCGAAATACGGCAGCTCCTCGGGCTTGCGCGCCCCGAAGAACAGCATCAGCTTGCCGCCAGGCGACTTGCCGCTTTCCTTCAGGCGGCGCCGGTGTTCGGTCATCGCGCGCATCGGCGCCGAGCCGGTGCCGGTGCAGACCATCAGGATGTTCGAGCCCGCGTGGTTGGGCATCAGGAAGCGGTCACCGAACGGGCCGGCGAGCTGCACCGTGTCGCCCTTTTGCAGGTCGCACAGGTAGTTGGACGCGACGCCTCGCGTGGGTCGACCTTCGTGGTCTACGCTGACGCGCTTCACCGTGAGCGACAGGTTGTTGTAGCCCTCGCGCTCGCCGGTGCGCGGGCTCGCTACCGAGTACATGCGCAGGTAGTGCGGCTTGCCGTTGGCGTCGAGCCCCGGCGGCACGATGCCCACCGACTGACCTTCGAGCAGCGGCATGAACTGGTTTCCGCAGTCGAGCACGATGTGGTGAACCGCGCTTTCGGCCTCAACCGCAGTGAGGCGGAAGTTGCCGGCCACGCTGGCGACGATCGGCTTCTTCAGGCTGTACAGGTTCAGGTACGGATGCGCCGCCGACCAAGGGGCGCTGGTGGACGCGGGCGACGCGGCGGCGTTCAACTGCACGCCGATGTCGGGCGCAACGCCTGCGGAGATCTCGGTCGCGGCCGGTGCTTCGTGCTGTGGCGGCAATTCGTCCCAGCCCAGCTGCTCGTCCAGCGAATAGGCAGCCGCTTTCGGCACCGCGTGCCAATGGTCGATGCTGCCGGTGGGGCACGGCGAAATGCAGGCGTTGCAGCCGTTGCAGATGTCGGCGTCGACCACGTAGTTGCGGCTGTCGTGCGTGATCGCATCGACCGGGCAGGTCTCTTCGCAGGTGTTGCAGCGAATGCAGACCTCGGGGTCGATCAGGTGCTGCTTGATGAGGATGTTCTGTTCGCTGTGCATGTTCACGCGTCTCGACAATCGAGGCGACTCCACGTTTTCTCTTGATCGCAAAGGACGCAAAGGACGCGAAGATCGCCAAGAAGAAGGTCGCAATGTCTTCTTTGCGTACTTTGCGCCCTTCGCGTTCTTTGCGGTCAAAAAAGAGCGTACCGCCGCGCCGATCTCAGTTGAACCGCACGTACTCGAAGTCCGCTGGCTGCTTGTTGATGCCCACCGGCGGCGGCGCGATCCAGTTGGCGTACTTGCCGGTCTCGACCACGCGGCCCATCAGCGAGGCCACATAGGCGCGGTCTTCCTCGGTGGGCAGCCACTGGTTCACGTGCAGCGCCCACTCGGCCTCGCTCAACACCTGGCCGCTCGGGCTGACGCGCAGGCCGGCGAAGCTGCCGATGTGGCGGTTGAAGGCCTTGTGCGGAACGCTGAGCTTGAAGTTGACGCCGGCCTTGTCGATCACCCGCTGCCAGCGGCCCACGCCGGCGCCCGAGTCGCGGATGTAGTCGTCGCGCAGCACTTCGTTCAGGGCGTTGAGCATCGGCACTTCTTTCTCGACCAGGGCGCCGTCGCGGGCTTCCAGGATCTTGTAGCTGCCGCCTTTCAGCACGTGGTCGTCGTCGCGCTTGCCTTCCTCGTAGCGGCCCTTCAGGCCCGAGCTGTAGAAGATGGCGGCGTTGCTCGACTGGTCGGCACCGAACAGGTCGATGGTCACGCTGTAGTGGAAGTTCAGGTAGCGCTGCAGCGTGGGCAGGTCGATCACACCGTGCTTGCGCAACTCGGCCGGGTCTTCGATACCGGTCTGCCTCATCATCTCGCAGGTGCGGGCAATCACGCGCGACACGCCGCTCTCGCCAACGAACATGTGGTGCGCTTCTTCGGTCAGCATGAAACGCGTGGTGCGGCTGAGCGGATCGAAGGCGCTTTCGGCCAGCGCGCAGAGCTGGAACTTGCCGTCGCGGTCGGTGAAGTAGGTGAACATGTAGAACGCCAGCCAGTCGGGCGTTTCTTCATTGAAGGCACCCAGGATGCGCGGGTTGTCCGCGTCGCCGGAGCGGCGGTCGAGCAGCGCTTCGGCTTCTTCGCGGCCGTCACGTCCGAAGTGCTTGTGCAGCAAATAGACCATCGCCCACAGGTGGCGGCCCTCTTCGACGTTGATCTGGAACAGGTTGCGCAGGTCGTACTGGCTGGGCGCGGTGCTGCCCAGGTGGCGCTGCTGTTCGACCGATGCGGGCTCGGTGTCGCCCTGCGTGACGATGATGCGGCGCAGGTTGGCGCGGTGTTCGCCGGGCACGTCCTGCCACACCTCGCGGCCCTTCTCGTCACCGAAGCCGACCTTGCGCTGTTCCTCGGCCTGCGCCAGGAAGATGCCCCAGCGGTAGTCGGGCATCTTGACGTGGCCGAAGTTGGCCCAGCCGTCGGGCGTGGTGCTGACGGCGGTGCGCAAGTACACGTCGTGCTTGTGCGAGCCATCGGGCCCCATGTCGTTCCACCACTCCAGGTAGTTCGGCTGCCAGTGTTCGAGCGCGCGCTGCAGCGTGCGGTCTTCCGACAGGTTCACGTTGTTGGGGATCTTGTCGGTGTAGTTGATGCTGCTCACGGTACTTCCTTGGTGGTCAGGGGCATGAAAAAGTCACACACGGTTCCAGTCGAACTGCGCCTTGCTGCCGGTGCCGTACACCTTCAGCGCGCCGCCTTCGCCGACGGCGTTCGGGCGGATGAAGATCCAGTTCTGCCAGGCGGTCAGGCGGCCGAAGATGCGCGTCTCCATCGTCTCGGCGCCGGCAAAGCGCAGGTTGGCTTCCATGCCGGTCAGGGCGTCGGGCGACATGCTGGCGCGTTCTTCCACTGCAATGCGAATCTCGTCGGCCCAATCGATGTCGTCGGGCGCGGCCGTGACCAGGCCCACGGCCAGCGCGGCATCGGCATCGAGCGACTGGCCTTGCGTGGCCAACACCGCGCCGATCTCGGCGGCGTTGCCGTAGAAGCGGCGCTGCAGCCGGGTCTCGTGGCTGACCATCGGGAAGACGCCGAAGTTCATCGCCGACACCGCGACCTTCGGCGCTGCGTCGGGCTCGTCTGGCAGGGCCAGCATGTAGCTGCGGTCGGCCGCCAGCGCGATCTCCAGCAGCGTGCCGGCGAAGCACGAGCCGCGGTCGATCAGCGCGAACATCGAGCGCGACGACACGTCCAGCCGCGCCAGCGTGCGGCGCAGCAGGCCCGTCGTTTCGCGCACGAACCAGTGGTTTTTGTGGGCCTCCAGCGTGGCGTCCATCGCCAGCACCGCAGCCACGCTGCCTTCGGTCTTCAGCAGCCAGGTGCCGATCTCGGTTTCGTTGCTGCGCAGGTGCAGGATCGCGTCTTCCAGTTCGCGCGCCATCTGCAGCGGGTACCAATCGGAGCCGGCCGCTTCAATGCCGGCCACGTCGGTGGGTTGCGCGCCGATGGGCGCCTTCACCGTGAGCGTGGCGTGGCGCTGCGCGCGGGCCATGACGATGCTGACGTGGCCGTAAGTCACTGCGTCGGCCGTGACGGTCTTGTTCAACGGCGTCAGCGCCACGCCCTTCGCGTCGGCCGGCCGGTCGCTCAGCGCTGCAAGTTCGAGCGCGCGTTCTTGCACCCGCTGCGCGAATGCTTGCGTCTTCACGGTCTCGTCGACCAGCCGCCAGTCGACCGCTTTCTTGCCGCGAATGCCTTCGCTGGTGGTGCAGAAAATATCGGCGTGGTCGTGACGCACCTTGCGCTTGTCGGTCAGCCGCGTCAGGCCGCCGGTGCCCGGCAACACACCCAGCAACGGCACCTCGGGCAGGCTGACGGCCGAGGAGCGGTCGTCCACCAGGATGATCTCGTCGCAGGCTGCGGCCAGCTCGTAGCCGCCGCCCGCACAGGCGCCGTTCACGGCGGCCAGGAACTTCAGCCCGCTGTGGCGGCTGGAGTCTTCCAGGCCGTTGCGTGTTTCGTTGGTGAACTTGCAGAAGTTCACCTTCCAGGCGTGGCTGCTCTTGCCCAGCATGAAGATGTTGGCGCCCGAGCAGAACACCCGGTCGCGCCCGCTGGTGACGATCACGCTGCGCACCTCGGGGTGCTCGAAGCGGATGCGCTGCACCGCGTCGTTCAGCTCGATGTCCACGCCCAGGTCGTAGCTGTTGAGCTTGAGTTTGTAGCCCTCGCGGATGCCGGCGTCTTCGTCAATGGCCATCACCAGCGTCGCCACCGGGCCCTCGAACTTCAGCCGCCAGTGCTTGTACAGCTCGGGCCGGGTTTCATAGCCGACGCTGTCGGCGGTGGGCGGGGTGATGGTCATCGCGGCCTCCGTGGTGCTGCGCGCAGTATCGTGCAGCTCTTTCACAAGAAATGCAATTTACTGCATGAAACGGCTGAGGTCAAGCGGTTTAAGCCGACGGCCGCTCTTTCAACCCGAGATTCGCACCGTGCCGCGCAGCTGCTCCTGCAGCCCGACGAAGCAATCTTCCATCGTCTTGTCGCTGGTGTCGAACAGCTCGTCGGCCTTCGCGTAATAGGCCGCACGACTGTCCAGGATGCGGCGCAAGTCGTCCATCGCCTCGGCGTTGCCGGCATGGCCCGCCATCGGCCGCGTGTCGCCCTGCGCCTGCACGCGCGCCATGTGTTCTTCGGGGCTGGCGCGCACCCACACGGTGTAGCAATGCGCCAGCAGCAGGTTGAAGGTGGCCGGGTCGGACACGATGCCGCCGGGCGTGGCGATCACGGCGCGCGGGAAGCGCTGGATGGTGTCTTCCAGCGCCCGCATTTCGTAGCGCCGGTAGGCGGCCGGACCGTACAGCGAATGGATCTCTGACAAGCTGGCGCCGGCCACGCTTTCGATCTGCCGATTCAGCTCGACGAAGGGCAGCACCCAGCTGTCGGCCAGCATGCGGCCGAGCGTGCTTTTACCGGCCCCACGCAGGCCGATCAGCGCGACCCGCTGGCGGCGCGCCGCCTGGCTGGCCGGAGCCCCGAAGATCGCCGTCAGCGCGCCGCGGGCCTGCACCAGTTCGGGCTCGCTGCGACCGCGCAAGATCTCGCGAATCATCAGCCACTCGGGCGAGCTGGCGGTCTCGTCGCCCACCAGTTCGGCCAGCGTGCAATTCAGCGCCTGGGCCAATTGCCGCAGGAACTGGATCGACGCGTTGCCGACGCCCATTTCCACATTGGCCAGGTGCCGCTCCGAGACTTCGGCCATGCGCGCCAGGCCCTTGCGCGTGAGGCCGCGGCGGGCACGCAAGGCGCGCGTGCGCTCACCCAATGCGATTAGGAACGGGTGGCGCTGGGCGGCGTCGGCGCGAGCCAGCTCGGTGGCAGCATCGGCGGGCGCTGAGGGCAAGGTCGAATCCAAGGGTAATTCCGCGCGTGATGGAGAACGGGACGGCATTTATACTTCGCTCCGATGCAACATATTGCATTGAACGCGCTGAGGCAAGCACTCAGACCGCATTATCCGGGAGAAGACCGTGGACGCCCACCCCAAACCACCGCCGGCGCGCTTCAACGCCGCCGACCACCTGCTGTCGGTCAACCTGCAACGGCCCGCCAAGATGGCCTACATCGACGACCGGCAGCGGCTGAGCTTCGGCCAGCTCGATGACCGCGTGCGCCGCTGCGCCGCCGGCCTGCTGGCGCTGGGCATTCGGCCGCAAGAGCGCGTGCTGATGGTGATGCACGACAGCGTCGACTTTCCGGTGGCCTTTCTCGGCGCGCTGTGGGCCGGCATCGTTCCGGTGCCGGTGAACACGCTGCTGCCGGCCGGCGACTACGCCTACATGCTGCAGCACGCCGAGGCGCGTGCCGTGCTGGTCAGTGCGCCGCTGCTGGCCACGCTGCAGGCGGCCGTGGCCGCCTCGGGCGTGCCGGCGCAGATCGTCGTGTCGGGTGCCGACGCCGCGCCGGCCGGCGCGCTGGCCTTCGCATCGCTGATCGATGCGGCGCCACACGCCGAAAGTGCCGAAACCGCCGCTGACACCGCCGCCAGCGACGACGCCTTCTGGCTCTATTCATCGGGCTCCACCGGCCGGCCCAAAGGCACGGTGCACAGCCACGCCAACCTGTACTGGACCACCGAGCTGTACGCGAAGCCGGTGCTCGGTTTGCGCGAGGACGACGTGCTGTTCTCGGCCGCGAAGCTGTTCTTCGCCTACGGGCTGGGCAACGGGCTGAGCTTCCCGCTCAGCGTGGGCGCCACCACCGTGCTGATGGCCGAGCGGCCGACGCCGCAGGCGGTGTTCAAGCGCTGGACCGAGCAGCGCGTCAGCGTATTCTTCGGCGCCCCCACCGGCTACGCCGGCATGCTGGCAGCGGCCGACCTGCCGGCGCGCGATGCGGTCAAGCTGCGCATGTGCTCGTCGGCCGGCGAAGCCTTGCCGCGCGATATTGGCGAGCGCTTCACGCGGCACTTCGGCTGCGAAATCATCGACGGCATCGGCTCCACCGAAATGCTGCACATCTTCTTGTCGAACCGGCCCGGCGACGTTCACTACGGCACCACCGGCCGCGCGGTGCCGGGCTACCGCCTGAAGCTGGTCGATGAAGCTGGCGCCGCGCCCGCCGCCGGCGAGATCGGCGAGCTGTACATCGCCGGCCCCAGCGCCGCGCGGCTGTACTGGGCCGACGAAGAAAAAACGCGCGCCACCTTCCAGGGCGAATGGACGCGCAGCGGCGACAAATACCGCATCGACGACGCTGGCTGCTACGTGTATGCAGGCCGCAGCGACGACATGCTGAAGGTCAGCGGCATCTACGTCTCGCCGTTCGAGGTCGAGGCCACCCTGATGCAGCACAGCGCGGTGCTGGAAGCCGCCGTGATCGGCGTGCAGGACGCCGAGGGCCTGACGCGCACCAAGGCGTTTGTCGTACTCAAGTCGGACCATGCGGCCAGCGCCGCCGAACTGCAAGCCTTCGTGAAAGAACGGCTGGCGCCGCACAAGTACCCTCGCCTGATCGAGTTCGTCGACGAGTTGCCGAAAACCGCCACCGGTAAGATCCAGCGCTTCCGGCTGCGCGAACGCGAGCACGCAGCGCGGTCATGACCGACGACGCGACCACCTGGGTCGAGCTGCCGTGGCGCGGGCAAACCGTGTCGCTGGAATGTCGCTGGCTTGGCACGCAAACCAGCGCGCAAACCAGCACAGAAACCGGAGCACCGCCGACCGTCGTCTTCCTGCACGAAGGCCTGGGCTCGGTGGCCGCGTGGAAGCAGTTTCCGCAGCAGCTCTGCGTTGCGCACGGCCTGCGCGGGCTGGTGTTTTCGCGCTCTGGCTATGGCCGCTCGACCCCGCGCCCGGCCAACGAACACTGGCCGCCCGACACCCTGCAGCGCCAGGCGGTCGAGGTGCTGCCCGCGCTGTTGGCGGCGCTGGGCATAACGCGCCCCTGGTTGTTCGGCCACAGCGACGGCGCGTCGATCGCACTGCTGCACGCGGCGCGCTTTCCGGTCGCAGGCATCGTGGTGCTGGCGCCGCACATCAACGTCGAAGACGTCGCGATCAAGAGCATCGCCGCCGCCCGCACGGCCTATGAAAGCACCGATTTACGGCAGCGCCTGGCTCGCTACCATGACGACGTCGACTCGGCCTTCCGGGGCTGGAACGACATGTGGCTGGACCCTGCTTTCCGCAGCTGGAACATCGAAGCCGAGCTGGCGGCCATCACCTGCCCGGTGCTGGCCGTGCAGGGCGAATACGACGAATACGGAACGCTTGAGCAGATTCGCGGCATCGCGCGCCGCGTGCCACAAACCCGGTTGCTGGTGCTGGCACACTGCGCGCACTCGCCGCACCGCGACCAACCCGAACGGCTGACCGAAGAGGCCGGGACCTTCATCACGACCCACTGGAGATTGCCATGACGACGCTGTTCAAACTCTCGGCTGCGGCCGCCGCGCTGTGCCTGTGCGCTGCATCGCAAACCCAAGCGCAAGCGCAAACGCAGGCCCCGCTGAAGGTCGGCCTGATGCTGCCCGCCACCGGCACCTTCGCCAGCCTGGGCAACATGATCGAGAACGGCTTCAAGCTCTATGTGCAGGAACAGGGCGGCAAGCTGGCCGGCCGTGAAATCCAGTACTTCAAGGTCGACGACGAGTCGGATCCGTCGAAGGCCACCGACAACGTCAACAAGCTGATCAAGCGCGACAACGTCGACGTGCTGGTCGGCACCGTGCACTCGGGCGTGGCGCTGGCCATGGCCAAGGCCGCGCGCGACAGCAACACGCTGCTGATCATCCCGAACGCCGGCGCCGGCGACATCACCGGGCCGATGTGCTCGCCGAACATCGTGCGCAGCTCGTTCTCGAACTGGCAGCCGGGCTATTCCACCGGCGTGGTGATGGCGCAAAAAGGCTTCAAGCGCGCGATGACCATCACCTGGAACTACGCCGCCGGCAACGAGACGGTGAAGGGCTTTGCCGAGGCGTTCGAGAAAGGCGGCGGCAAGGTCGTGAAAGACCTGACCCTGCCGTTCCCGAACGTCGAATTCCAGGCGCTGCTGACCGAAATCGCGGCACAGAAGCCCGACGCGGTGTTCGCCTTTTTCGCAGGCGGCGGCGCGGTGAAGTTTGTCAAGGACTACGCGGCGGCGGGACTCAACAAGACCATTCCGCTGTACGGCTCGGGCTTCCTGACCGACGGCACGCTCGAAGCGCAAGGCGCGTCGGCGCAAGGCATCTTCACCACGCTGCACTACGCCGACAACCTGGACACGCCGCGCAACAACGCGTTCCGCAAGAGCTTCGCGCTGACCTACAAGGCCAACGCCGACGTGTACGCGGTACAGGGCTACGACGCCGCGCAGATCCTGGCGGCCGGCCTGAACGCCGTGAAGGGCGACCTCGCCAAGCGCGACGTGCTGACCGCCGCGATGCGCAAGGTCGTGGTCGACAGCCCGCGCGGCAAGTTCACCATTTCACCAGCCGGCAACCCGGTGCAAGACATGTTCCTGCGCCAGGCAACGGGCAACTACAACGAGTTCCGGTCGGTGGCGGTGAAGGCGCTGGCCGACCCGGCACGCGGCTG
>JANNBZ010000393.1:0-3699 GCA_031386065.1 Burkholderiales bacterium | reverse complement strand
CTTTGCGGCGGCGATCTGGCTCTACCTGGTGCTGGGCTTCATCCGGCCCTTGCTGATGGGCTCGTGGGGCGAGGCGGTGCCGTTCGGCATCTTCCCGCACCTGGACTGGACGGCGGCGTTCTCCATTCGCTACGGCAACCTCTTCTACAACCCGTTCCACATGCTGTCGATCGCCTTCCTGTACGGCGCGACGCTGCTGTTCGCGATGCACGGCGCGACCATCCTGGCGGTCAGCCGCTTCGGCGGCGAGCGCGAGATCGAACAGATCGTCGACCGAGGCACCGCCTCCGAACGGGCCGCGTTGTTCTGGCGCTGGACCATGGGCTTCAACGCGACGATGGAATCCATCCACCGCTGGGCCTGGTGGTTCGCGGTGCTGTGCCCGCTGGTCGGCGGCATCGGCATCCTGCTGACCGGCACGGTGGTCGACAACTGGTATCTGTGGGCCGTCAAGCACCACGTGGCGCCGGTCTATCCGGCGGTCTTCGCGCCGGTGATCGACCCGGCCACGCTGCAGGGGGTCAAGCCATGAATTTCAATGTCAAACCACGCAGCCGGCGCCTGCCCGCGTGGCTGGCCGCGCTGGCCGCCGGTTTGCTGCTGTCAGCCTGCGAGCGGCCGCCCGTCGACAGCGTCCAGCGCGGCTATCGCGGTGTCGGCATGCAGCAGGTTTACAACCCGCGCAGCCTGGCAACCCAGGCGGATGCGAACGCAATGCCGGCAGACACGCCCATGGCCGACGCAGACGGCCCGCGCTCGTCGACCATCTTCAAGAACGTGCAGGTGGTCGGCGACACCAGCGTGGCCGAGTTCACACGCCTGATGGTGTCGATGACGGCCTGGGTCTCGCCGGAGCAGGGCTGCACCTATTGCCACAAGGCGGGCGAAGACTTCTCTTCTGACGGGCTCTACACCAAAGTGGTGGCGCGCCGCATGCTGCAGATGACCCGCAACATCAACACCGGCTGGAAGACCCATGTCGCCGAGACCGGTGTCACTTGCTACACCTGCCACCGTGGTCAACCGGTGCCGGCCAACGTGTGGTTTGCGCCTGCCGAGCAGCGGCAGGCCAAGGCCATGGCCGGTGACAAGGCGGGTCAGAACTCGCCAGCCATGTCGGTGGCGATGGCCTCGCTGCCTTACGACCCGTTCACACCGTTCTTGTCACAACCCAACGAGATCCGCGTCATCGGCCACACCGCGCTGCCCACCGGCAACCGACAGTCGACCAAGCAGACCGAGTACACCTACGGGCTGATGATGCACATGTCGCAGTCGCTGGGCGTGAACTGCACCTACTGTCACAACAGCCGCTCGTTCGCCGAATGGGACGCCAGCACGCCGCAGCGCGGCATCGCGTGGTACGGCATCCGCATGACGCGCGACATCAACAACCAGTACATGGACCCGTTGACGTCCACCTTCCCGGCGAATCGGCTCGGGCCGACTGGTGACGTGCCGAAGGCCAATTGCGCCACCTGCCACCAGGGCGCGTACAAGCCGATGTACGGCGCCAGCATGCTGAAGACGCATCCGGAACTGGCTGGCGTTCGCGCTGCTGTCATGGCGTCGACCGCCGCGTCGGCGCCCGACACATCGACCGCGTCGGCGACCAGCGCGCTGAAGTAGGCGGTCTGCGCAGCGCTGAGCGCTTGCCTATGATCGGAGCCTGACTCAACCCGGAGCCTTGTTCGATGCCGACCCTTGCACTGCGCCTGAAGTCCGAAACCCGCGCGCTGCACACGTCGGCCGAACGCAGTGCGTTCATGCGCGCGCTGTTGCGCGGGCAGATGAGCTTGCCTGCTTACGTCGCGTTGCTGCGCAATTTGCATGCGATTTACGCGGCGCTGGAGCCGGCGCTGTTGCGCCAGGCGCAGCGTCCCACGATTGCCCCGGTGCTGCTGCCGGCGCTGTGGCGGGGGCCTTCGCTGGTGGCCGACCTCGACGCGCTGCATGGTCCGTCGTGGGCCGCGAACATCGCATTGCAGCCCGCCACCGATGCCTATGTGAATCGCGTCCGCGAACTCGACGCCAGCGCGCCCGACCTGCTGCTCGCGCATGCCTATGTTCGCTACCTCGGCGACCTGAGCGGCGGCCAGATGCTGCGACGCATTGTGGCGGCCAGCATGCCGGTGCCCGCAGGCCGTGGCACCGCGTTCTACGAGTTCGGCGATGCCGAGCAGACCCATGCGCTGACACAGGCGTTTCGCAATGGATTGGCCCGCGTGGTCGCCGACCCGGCGACCGTCAGCGCACTCGCCGACGAGGCGCGGCGTGCCTTCGAACTGCACAGCCGCCTGTTCGACGAATTGGCGCGCGCCTTCAAGCTCGGTGACGAGCCGGCCGCCGAGCCGGTGGTCGCGGCCGGCTGACGCAGGCGCCCGCCGCCCGACTCAGCCAGAAAAAAAACGCCGCCGGGCTTGCGCTGCGGCGGCGTTCTTGACACGGCGGCGAGGCTCAGGAAGCGGGTCGCGACGCGTTGTCGGCCGACTCGAACGGCAGCTTGAACTGCGACAAGTCCTTGCGCGTTTCGACCAGCACGAGCGGCCCGTCGTCGACCGCCACCACGGCCTTGACTTCACGCGGCACCCTGGCGGGCGCCGGCTCATTCGCCATGGCTTCGCGTGCAGCGCGCATCTTGTCGGCATCGGAGTTGACCCACTGCAGACCTGCCGTCTCGGCCACGCCTTGCAACTGGTCCATCGGCAGCACGAAGGGTTCGGCCACCGCCACCGGCGCGACCACATCTGCCACCGGCGCGACCACCGCCGCCACCGGCGCGACCACCGCCGCCACGGCAGCAACAGCAGCCACCGGGGAGGGCGCTGCTGCCGGGGGTGGCACGAACACCGGTGCCGGTGCGGCCACTGCGGTGGTTACCGGCTCGGCTTCGGCCGTGGCCTCAGGCGCCACGTCAGTCATCGCGAACGCTGCCACGGGCTCGCGATCGACGGCATGCGACGCTGCGGGATCGGCCGGAGCCACAGCGTTCGCATCGTCCGCTGCCGGCGCGCCTTCGTCCGGACCGCGTTCGCGGCGGGTGCGGTCGCGTCCGCGGCCACGGCGGCGGCCGTCGCGCTCGGCGTTGTCGGCGCTTACAGGCGCTTCGCCGTCGGCCTGCGCAGTGGTCGCTTCCGGCGCGTCTGACAGGGCCGATTCGCCCAGTGCGAGAGCCGCTGGCGCGTCGCCCTGTTCACCTGGCTGACCGGCTTCGCCCTGGCGTGATTCGTCGCGGTCGCGACCACCCCGGCCACGACGGCGACGGCGTGCGCCTTCACGCGGCTCGCCGCCCTCGACCGGCTCGGCGCTCGGCAGGGTGTCGACAAAGGCCTGTGCAGGCGTCACTGCATCGGGGATGCCGGCCTCATCTGCGGCCGCCGGTCGGCGGGGTTCACGCTCGGGGCGCGGTCCGCGACGGCCATCGCCGCGAGGCTCACCGCGGCCTTCGCTGCGTGGCTCGTTGCGGGGTTCGCTCCTGCCTTCCGGACGCGGGCCGCGCTCGTCGGCACGGGCGGTGCTGCTGGCGTCGACGGCGCTGCCTTCTTCCGGCTTGTCGCCGCGTCCGCCACGTTCACCTCGGCCGCCACGTTCGCCACCGCGGCCTCGGCCTTCGCCCCCGCGGCCTTCGCCGCGCTTGCTGTCACGCCCACCGCGGCCGCCTCGACCACCGCGCTCGCCGCGTGCGTCACCTGCCGCAGC
>JANNBZ010000213.1:0-10470 GCA_031386065.1 Burkholderiales bacterium | reverse complement strand
GCGCCGTTGACACTGCCGATGCCCGTCACCATGCCGTCGGCCGGTGTGTTGCGCTGCAGGTCGTCGAGCGAGCGGCGCAGGCGTTGCGCGGCGACGGCCAGCGCGCCGTACTCGCTGAAGCTGCCGGCGTCGCACAGGTCGGCTATGTTCTCGCGCGCGGTGCGCAGGCCCAGCGCGTGGCGCTTGGCCACCGCCTGCGGCCGCTGCGCGTCGAGCGTGAGCGCGTGACGCGCCTGCAGGTCGATCAAATCGGCCCGCAGCGACGGTGCAGCCGATGCCACCGCAGCCGTCGCAACCCCGATGGCCGGCGCCTGCACCTCGGTCGCCGCAGCGAGCCGCAGCAGCACCTCGGCTTCGGCCACCAGGTCGCCCGCCGCCACCTGCAACTCGGTCACGCGCCCGGCGAACGGCGCGTGGATTTCATGCTCCATCTTCATCGCCTCGACCACCAGCAGCAACTGGCCGGCCGCCACCGCATCACCCACGGACACGGCCACCAGCACCACGCTGGCGGCCATCGGCGCATTGATTGTTTTCATGCGGCCACTGTAGCGCCGCAGGAGTCAGCGCCTGACGTGCGCTCAGGCGCGGCGGTAGCGGTCCAGGGTCAGGCCGCTCATGTCGATGTCGGGGCTGCGGCCCGAGATCAGGTCGGCCATCACGCGGCCGGTGCCGGCCGCCATCGTCCAGCCCAGCGTGCCGTGGCCCGTGGCAAGGTAGAGCCGGCGCAGCGGCGTGGCGCCGAGCACCGGCGTGCCGTCGGGCGTCATCGGACGCAGGCCGCACCAGAACTCGGCGCGCGACACGTCGCCACCGTTCGGGAACAGGTCGGTCACCACATGCTCCAGCGTGCGCCGGCGCGCGTCGTGCAGGCGCAGGTCGTAGCCCGCCAGTTCGGCCGTGCCGCCGACGCGAATGCGCTCGCCGAGGCGGGTCACGGCGACCTTGTGAGTCTCGTCCATCACCGTCGATTCGGGCGCGCCGGCGGCGTCGGTGATCGGCACCGTGATCGAGTAGCCCTTGACCGGGTAGACCGGAATGTCGATGCCGACCGGCTTCAGCAATTTGGGCGAATGGCTGCCCAGCGCCAGCAGGTAGGCGTCGGCCTTCAGCACGCCGGCGTCGGTCACCACGCCGGTCAGTTGGCCGCCTTCGGCCTGCAGCTTCTTGATGGTGGTGCCGTGGCGAAATTGCACGCCCCGGTGCACCGCGATGGCGGCCAGGTTTTGGGTGAACTTGAAGCAGTCGCCGGTTTCGTCGCCGGGCAGCAGCAGGCCGCCGAGGAACTTCTGCTGCACGCGGGCCAGCGCAGGTTCATGCCGAATGCAGCCGGCGCGGTCGAGCAGCTCGAAGCCGACGCCGGTGCGCTTGAGCACCGCAATGTCGGCGGCGCTGGCGTCGAGCTGTTGTTGGGTGCGGAACAGCTGCAGCGTGCCCTGCATGCGCTCGTCGTAGTGCAGGCTGGTTTGCGTGCGCAGCTCGCGCAGGCAGTCGCGGCTGTACTCGGCCAGCCGCACCATGCGGCCCTTGTTCAGCTCGTAGCGCGCGGTGGTGCAGTTGCGCAGCATGGCCAAGCCCCAGCGGATCAGGTTCAGGTCGAGGTGCGGGCGGATCACGAGCGGGCGGTGCTGCATCAGCAGCCACTTGATGGCCTTCAGCGGCACGCCGGGCCCGGCCCACGGGGCGGAATAGCCGGGCGACACCTCGCCCGCGTTGCCGTAGCTGGTTTCCAGGCCCGGCGCGGGCTGCCGGTCGACAACGGTGACTTCGTGGCCCGCCAGCGCGAGTTGGTAAGCCGATGCGACGCCGATCACGCCACTGCCCAGAACGATCACTTTCATGCACAAGCTCCCCGTGGTGGATCGAGCTTACCGTGCGAGTTGTCGCCGAATATCCAGCCGTTTTTCGAATCGGCGGTGATTTGCACTGATCTGCATCCGGCTTGCGCGGCTGTCTCGAATCGGCACGCGTGGCAACCCTCTGTTGCAAGCCGCGACGCAGCACGATGATTCGCGTCCCACCCCACACCCAGGAGCCACCATGGTTCACATCCTCGCCCGCATTGCCGTCAAGCCCGACAGCGCCGACGCCGCCCGCGCCATCCTGACCACCCTGGTCACGCAGTCGCGGCTGGAGGCCGGCTGCATTTCGTACCAGCTGTACCAGCAGGCCGCTGCGCCGCACCTGTTCCAGACCGTCGAGGCCTGGACCGACCAGGCGGCGGTCGACGCGCACATGAGCTCGCCGCACACCGCCACCGCCATCGCAGCGGCCACGCCGATGTTCACCGCACCGCCCGAGATCGTGGCGCACACCCAGCTGATGTGAAGCGTCCCGGCAACCGTCACCGATGCCCGCCAGAATGGCGGCATTCCCTGAAGGAAGCCCATGTCATCCGTTCCCCACTACATCGCGCCGGCCAGCTTCGACGACGCGGCCGCCGCGCTGGCCCAGGTGCAGGCCATCTACGCGTCCAGCGTGGCCCACCTGCGCGAGGCGCTGCAGCGCTTCGTGGCCGGCGACATTTCTGCCGGCCACGTGCGTGCCTGCTACCCGTTCGTGCGCGTGCACACGGCCACCGTGGCCCGCGCCGATTCGCGGCTCAGCTACGGCTTCGTGTCGGGGCCTGGCACCTACGAAACCACGCTGACGCGGCCCGATCTGTTCGGCGATTACTACCTGCAGCAGTTCACGCTGCTGCTGCGCAACCACGGCGTAGCGCTTGAAGTGGGCACCAGCGCGCAGCCGATTCCGGCGCACTTCTCGCTGGCCGAGAACGACCACCTCGAAGGCTCGCTCGACGCCGCGCGCCGCCTGTTGATGCGCGACCAGTTCGACCTGCCCGACCTGGCCGCCATGGACGACGGCATTGCCAACGGCACCTACGAGCCGGCGCCCGGCGCGGCGCACCCGCTGTCGCTGTTCACCGCGCCTCGGGTCGACTATTCGCTGCACCGGCTGCGCCACTACACCGGCTGCGCGCCCGAGCATTTTCAGAACTTCGTGCTGTTCACCAACTACCAGTTCTACATCGACGAATTCGTGCGGCTGGGCCACGCCGCCATGGCCGACCGGGGCGGCGAATACACCGCGTTCGTGGAGCCCGGCAACGTGGTCACGCGCCGCGTGGGCGCCGCCGCCGAGGCGACCGACGCCGCCGGCGTGGTGCCGCCGCGCCTGCCGCAGATGCCGGCCTACCACCTGGTGCGGCCCGACGGCGCAGGCATCACCATGGTCAACATCGGCGTCGGCCCGGCCAACGCCAAGACCATCACCGACCACGTGGCCGTGCTGCGCCCGCATGCGTGGATCATGCTGGGCCACTGCGCCGGCCTGCGTACCACGCAGCAGCTGGGCGACTACGTGCTGGCGCACGGCTACGTGCGCGAAGACCATGTGCTCGACGAAGACCTGCCGCTGTGGGTGCCGATCCCGCCGCTGGCGGAAATCCAGGTGGCGCTGGAAGCGGCGGTGGCCGACATCACCCAGCTCAAGGGCTACGAGCTGAAGCACATCATGCGCACCGGCACCGTGGCCAGCACCGACAACCGCAACTGGGAGCTGCTGCCGCAGCGAACACCGGAGCGCCGCTTCAGCCAGAGCCGGGCCATCGCGCTCGACATGGAAAGCGCCACCATCGCGGCCAACGGCTTTCGCTTCCGCGTGCCCTACGGCACCCTGCTGTGCGTCAGCGACAAGCCGCTGCACGGCGAGATCAAGCTGCCCGGCATGGCCAACACCTTCTACCGCGAACGGGTCGACCAGCACCTGCGCATCGGCATGCGCGCGCTGGAACTGCTGCGCGAGGCAGGCGTTGACCAGTTGCACAGCCGCAAGCTGCGAAGCTTCGCGGAAGTCGCGTTTCAATGAACCCCGAGGAGGCTTGAATGAGCACATCGTTTTTCCGCAGCCTGAGCGCAGCGATGTTCGCGCTGCTGTTGGCGTCTGCCAGCCTCGCGCAAACCACCAACTCGCCCAACGCCGGCCCGTTCCGCGACACGCCCGACGCGACGGACGCCAAGCTGATGCTGATGGGCCACGACCCGGTTGCGTACTTCACGCAGAACGCGGCCGTCAAGGGCGACCCGGCCATCAAGGCGGAACATCTGGGCATGACCTACCGCTTCGCCAGCGAAGCCAACAAGTTGGAGTTCCTGCGCTCGCCGGGCCAGTACATGCCGCAGTTCGGCGGCTTCTGCGCCAACGGCATCAACTACGCCGTGCCCTGGGGCGCGGGTGGCGGGCCCGACACCTGGCGCATCTACCGCGGCAAGCTGTACGTCTTCGGCGGGCAGTCGTCACGCGACCAGTTCGAGATGGACACCGAGCTCAACCTGGAGCGCGCGCACCGCTACTGGAAAACCGAGGTGGCAGGCAGCAACGCCCTCTTGACCCGCGTCAAACGGCTGGTGTTTCGCGTGCCGCACTACAAGACCGACAAGGCCTTGCAGGAGGAATACAACGCCAAGCTGGCGGCGCGCTCGCTGCCGGTGATGCCGGGCGCGGCGCAGGTGGTGCCGCGCTGACCCACCGCGCTGTGTTTATGCGGTGGTGAAGCGCACCACGCTGTGGCCATCCACTCTTCGCACCAGCTTGCCGGCCAGCCACAGCGCGTTCAGATGGGCGATCGACTCACCCATCGCGAAGGTGGTCTGGTGCAGGTCGAGCTTGCGCTTGAACAGCACCTGCAGCAGATCGGCCGCGCTTTGCGGCGCTTCGGCGCAGGCGGCCAGCACGTCGGCAAAGCGGTCGTCGTGGTGTGACTTCAACTGGTCGATGCGGGTGTGCAGCCCGCGAAACGGCCGGCCGTGCGAGGGCAGCACCAGCGTGTCGGCCGGAATGGCGCGCATGCGCTCCAGCGAGTCGAGGTACTGCTTCAGCGGATCGGCCTCGGGCTCCAGGTCCATCACGCTGACGTTGGTGGAAATGCGCGGCAGCACCATGTCACCGGAGATCAGCACGCCGAGTTCGGCGCAGTGCAACGACATGTGCTCGGGCGCATGGCCGTAGCCCACATGGCAGACCCACTCGCGGCCGTTCACGTGCAGCACGCTGCCGTCCATCAGCCGGCGGTAGCGCTCGGGAATCTTCGGCACCATGTTCGCGTAGTAGTTGGTGCGGGCGCGGATTTTCGAAAGCGACTCTTCGTCCAGCAAACCGTGGCTGGCCATAAAGGCCGCCGTGGCGTTGCCGCCGATGCCGGCGGTGGAGCCACTCGCCAGCCGCGCCACGTTGTAGTCGGTGGCGCTGATCCACAGCCGGCACTCGCGATCCGGTGTCGACCAGCGCTCGGTCAGCCAGTGCGCCAGGCCCATGTGGTCGGGGTGCATGTGGGTGACCACCACGCGCAACACCGGCAGGCCTTGCAATTCATTGGCGAAGATCTGTTCCCAGGCGTCGCGGGTGGCGTCGTTGGTGATGCCGCAGTCGACGATGGTCCAGCCTTGCTGGCCCTCCATCGCGTCGCGCAGCAACCAGAGGTTGATGTGGTCCAGCGCGAACGGCAGCCCCATGCGCAGCCAGCGCACGCCCGCCGCCACCTCCAGCGTCAGGCCCGGCTCGGGCAGGGTGTCGCCGAGCGGATATTGCAACTGCCGTTCCTGGTCGTTCATGGGCTTTGTCATGGGCGTGCTCAATGGTTCGCTACACTTTACGTATACGTCAATCAGTCGAGTGTAAGACTCCCATGCCCGCCCACGCTGTCGCCCAGGTGTCGACCCCGGAAATTGCTGCCGCGACACCCACCTACAGCATCAGCGAACTGGCCCGCGAATTCGACCTGACCACGCGCGCCATCCGCTTCTACGAAGACTGGGGTTTGCTGCAGCCGGCCCGTAGCGGGCGCAACCGCATCTACAGCGCGCGCGACCGCACGCGGCTCAAGCTCACCCTGCGCGGCAAGCGGCTCGGGCTCACGCTGGCCGAGGTGAAGGAGCTGGTCGACATGTACGAGTCGCCGCGTGACACCCATCCGCAACTGCAGAAGTTTCTGCTCGTGCTGGGCGCGCACCGCGAGCAGCTCGAACAGCGCCTGTCCGACCTGCACGCCACGCTGGACGAGGTGCGTTCGCATGAAAAAGAAGCGCAGCGATTGCTTGCACCGGCGGCCAAGAAAAAGAAGGCCGCCTGACCCGATTCATTCGATCCCAGGAGACCCGCCATGAACAACCTACCCGGCCTGAATTTCCAGTTGGGCGACGACATCGACGCGCTGCGCGACGCGGTGCACGACTTCGCACAAGCCGAGATCGCGCCGCGCGCCGAGGCCATCGACCGCAGCGACCAGTTCCCGATGGACCTGTGGCAAAAAATGGGTGCGCTCGGCGTGCTCGGTGTGACCGTGGGCGAGGAACACGGCGGCGCCGGCATGGGCTACCTGGCCCACATGATCGCGATGGAAGAGATCAGCCGCGCCAGCGCCTCGGTGGGCCTGAGCTACGGCGCGCACAGCAACCTGTGCGTGAACCAGATCAATCGCAACGGCAGCCCGGCGCAGAAGAAAAAATACCTGCCCAAGCTGATCAGCGGCGAGCACGTGGGCGCGCTGGCCATGAGCGAACCGGGAGCCGGCTCCGACGTCATCAGCATGAAGCTGAAGGCCGAGGAGAAGGGCGGCGTCTACCTGCTGAACGGCAGCAAGATGTGGATCACCAACGGGCCCGATGCGCACACCCTGGTGGTGTACGCCAAGACCGAACCCGAACTCGGCGCGCGCGGCGTCACCGCGTTCCTGATCGAGAAGGGAATGGCCGGTTTCAGCGTGGCGCAAAAGCTCGACAAATTGGGCATGCGCGGCAGCCACACCGGCGAGTTGGTGTTCAACAACGTCGAGGTGCCGACCGAGAATGTGCTGGGCCACTTGAACGGTGGCGCCAAGGTGCTGATGAGCGGCCTCGACTACGAGCGCGCGGTGCTGGCTGCCGGCCCGATCGGCATCATGCAGGCGGTGATGGACAACGTGGTGCCCTACCTCCATGACCGCAAGCAGTTCGGTCAGAGCATCGGCGAATTCCAGTTGATGCAGGGCAAGGTGGCCGACATGTACACCGCGCTGCAGGCCGGCCGCGCCTACTGCTACGCGGTGGGCAAGAACCTCGACCTGCTTGGCGCGGACCATGTTCGACAGGTGCGCAAGGACTGCGCGGCGGTCATCCTGTGGTGCTCCGAGAAAGCCACCTGGATGGCCGGTGAAGGCATCCAGGTGTTCGGCGGCAACGGCTACATCAACGACTACCCGCTGGGCCGCCTGTGGCGCGACGCCAAGCTGTACGAGATCGGCGCCGGCACGTCTGAAATCCGCCGCATGCTGATCGGTCGGGAGCTGTTTGCGGAGACGATGTGACGCTGCCGCGCCGCATCGTTGCCGTCGGCGGCGGCGGCTTCCTGATGGACGATGCCTCGCTGGTGCAAGAGCGCTACATCGTGTCGCAGTGCCGTCGCCCGCAGCCGAGCGTGATCTACCTCGGCACGGCGGGCGGTGACGGCGAACGCGCGCAGCTGAAGTTCATGAAGGCCTTCACCGCGCTGGGTTGCCGTGCCGACACGCTGCCCTTCTTTCCGTACGAGATGCGGCGCGACTACGCGGCGGCGGTGCGCAACGCCGACCTGGTCTACGTTGGCGGCGGCAACACGCCAGCGCTGCTGGCGGTGTGGCGCGAGTTCGGGTTCGAACTCGCCTTGCGCGACGCCTACGACGCGGGCACGGTGCTGGCCGGCATCAGCGCGGGCGCGAATTGTTGGTTCGAGCGCTACGTGACCGACAGCGTGCCCGGCGGCGGCGTTCGCACCGGCCTTGGCTGGTTGCCTGGCACTTTTTGCCCGCACCTCGACAGCGAAGCCTGGCGACAGCCGATGCTGGAAGCCGTGCACGGCACGGCGGCCGGCGCCGGTGAACATGTCGCGCTGCTGTACGAGAACGAAGCCTGGGTCGAGGCGGTCAGCAGCGCGCCGGCAGACAAGCCGGTGACGTGCTGGCGGCGCGAAAGCGAGGCCGCAATTGCACCGTTCGTTCCGCGGCCGCTGCCTGCCGGCGCCGCACGCTACCGGGCGGACGGCGGGCCGGCAGGTGCCGACCCCGCCGTCACATCAGCGCCAGCGATTCACAAGTCGACGCCGTAGTACGTGTTCACACGGGTGCCGTATTCATGCGTGTAGGCCGGCGAATCGTCTTCGTTGTAGCGGGGCGCGCCTTCGAGCTTGGCTTTGTCCAGCGGCACCACGTAGCCCTCGCAGGTCGTGTCGTACTTCAGCATGTTCCAGGGCAGGGGGTAACGGTCGGTGCCCATGCCGAGGAAGCCGCCGAATTCGAGCACCGCATAGCGGACCTGGCCCGATCGCTTGTCGATCATCAGCTCATCGATCGAGCCCAGCTTGTCGCCGGCCTGGTTGTAGACGGCCGTGCCTTCAACGCGGTCGGACGAGATCACGTCGTGGGTGGAAGTGGATGTGTTCATCAAGGTCTCCTTGGAGCGGGGGTGGGTGAGAAGAGCGAAGGTCGCGCCGCTGTGGCGCGAACGGCGCTTCGACGCCGAACGCCGTTTATCCGCCTCGCCGCAGCGCGCCGCGATCAGCGCCGATGCCGCAGGTTTGTAGGAACACAGGCGATGCCTCCGCGAAGCCTGTGCGTACACTCGCTTTCAAACTTTTGCGCCTGCCGAGAATGACCACGCAACTTCACGAGCTGCTCGACAGCAACCGGCTCTGGGCCGCGAAAACAGAAAGGAACAGCCCGGGTTTTTTCACCGGCTTGCTGTCGCAGCAGGCGCCGCAATACCTGTGGATAGGCTGTGCCGACAGCCGCGTGCCGGCGAACGAACTGGTGGACCTGCTGCCAGGTGAATTGTTCGTGCACCGCAACGTGGCCAACGTGGTGGTTCACTCCGACCTGAACTGTCTGTCGGTGATCCAATTCGCGACCGACCTGCTGAAGGTCAAGCACATCATCGTGGTCGGCCACTCACGCTGCGGTGGCGTGGTGGCGGCGCTGAACGACCAGCGCGTCGGCCTGGCCGACAACTGGATCCGCCATGTGCAGGACGTGCGCAACCGCCACCAGGAATGGCTGGACACGCTGCCGCAGGCCGAGCGGGTCGACGCGCTGGGCGAACTGAACGTGATCGAGCAGGCGCGCAACGTCTGCCAGACCACCATCGTGCAAGACGCCTGGGCGCGCGGCCAGGAACTGGTGGTGCACGGCTGGTTCTACAGTTTGAACAACGGCCTGCTGCGCGACCTGAAGATCACCGTGGCCGACGCGGGCGACATGGCCGCCGCCTTCGATAACGCCGTCGCAGCGCTGCACGAGCGCCACGCAGACATGGGCAAGGTGGCCGCCGCGTGAACCAGCCGATCAGCTTTCCGACCGCGCTGACCGACCCGCGTGCGTTCGCCATCGCGCAGGCGATGCTTGACGGCTTCAACCGCCACTACCGGCTGTTCCGCGAAACCAGCGCCGACGCCAAGCGCCGCTTCGAGGCCGCCGACTGGCACGGCCAGCAGCGGGCGCAGCGCGAGCGCATCGAGTTCTACGACCTGCGCGTGGAAGAGGCCGCCGAGCGGCTGCAAACCGAGTTCAAGGCCAGCGAACTCAGCACCGACGTGTGGCAGCAGGTCAAGCTGCACTACATCGGCTTGCTGACCAACCACCACCAGCCCGAACTGGCCGAGACCTTCTTCAATTCGGTGACCACGAAAATCCTGCACCGCAGCTACTTCCACAACGACTTCATCTTCGTGCGGCCGGCCGTCAGCACCGAATACATCGAGAACGACGAGCCCGCGTCCAAGCCCACCTTCCGCGCCTACTACCCGACCAAGGACACGCTGCGCGAGACCTGGCTGCGCATGGTCAACAACTTTCAGTTGACGCGCGAATTCGAAGACCTGGAGCGCGATGTCGACCACGTGATGGCGGCGGTGTCGGCCGAGCTGGGCGACTTCCGCATGCGCGCCAACTTCCAGGTGCAGGTGTTGTCGTCGCTGTTCTTTCGCAACAAGGGCGCCTACATCGTGGGCAAGGTCATCAACGGTTTCAAGGAAACGCCGTTCGCCTTGCCGGTGCTGCATTTGCCACAGGGTCAGCTGAGCATCGACACCGTGCTGTTCGGCGAAGACGAACTGCTGATCCTGTTCAGTTTCGCGCGTGCCTACTTTCTGGTGGACATGGAAATTCCGTCGGCCTATGTGCAGTTCTTGCGCTCACTGATGCCGCGCAAGCCGCGCGCCGAGCTGTACAACGCGCTTGGTTTGCAAAAGCACGGCAAGAGCCTGTTCTACCGCGACTTCCTGGCCCATTTGCGCCACTCCAGCGACAAGTTCCGCATCGCCCCAGGCATCAAGGGCATGGTGATGCTGGTGTTCGACCTGCCGTCGTTTCCCTACGTGTTCAAGGTGATCAAGGACTTCTATCCGTCGCAGAAGGAAACCACGCGCGAGATCATCAAGAGCAAGTATTTGCTGGTCAAGCAGCAC
>JANNBZ010000263.1:0-3048 GCA_031386065.1 Burkholderiales bacterium | reverse complement strand
CGTGCTGTTCGCCGAGAACAGCGCCTACCAAAGGGTGGTGGTCACCTCGGGCAAGGCGGGTGTGCGGCTGTTCCTGAACGGCAACCTGCAGTTCCATTCGCGCGACGAGTACCGCTACCACGAGGCGCTGGTGCACCCGGCGATGGCCGCCCACGGCGCGCCGAAAAACGTGCTGGTGCTGGGCGGTGGCGACGGCATGGCGGTGCGTGAAGTGCTGAAGCACGCGAGCGTCGTACAGGTGACTCTGGTGGAGCTGGACCCGCACATGACGCGGCTGTTTTCCGAGCAACCGCTGTTGCGGCGCTTGAACGCCGATGCGCTGCATTCGCCCAAGCTGCGCATCGTCAACGCCGACGCGTTTGCGTGGCTCGAACAGAACGCCGCCAGCTTCGATGTGATCGTGGTCGACTTCCCCGACCCGACCAATTTTTCCATCGGCAAGCTGTACACGGCCAGCTTCTACAAGTTGCTGGACGAGCACCTCAGCGCGGGTGGCTACGCCGTCGTGCAGACCACCTCGCCGCTGGTGGCACGGCATAGTTTCTGGATCGTCGCCACCACGCTCGAATCGGTGGGCCTGACCACCACGCCGTACCACGCGCACGTGCCCAGCTTCGGCGAGTGGGGCTTCATTCTGGCCGGTCGGCGGCCGTACCGCCTGCCCACCGCCCTGCCGGCCGGGCTGCGCTTCCTCAGCCTGTCCGGCCTGCCGGCGTTGTTCGAGTTTCCGCCCGACATGGCGCGCGTGCCGGCCGAGGTGAACCGGCTGTCGAACCAGGTGCTGGTGCAGACCTTCGAGGCCGAGTGGGGCAAGGTCAATCCGTGACCCGAGCAATCAACACGCCGCCGACGATGAGCCGGCGCGCCTGGCTGGCGGCCACCGCCGCACTGCCGCTGTCGGCCTGCGTTCGCCCCGCCGATGCGTCGTACAGCGGCGGCTGGGTAGGTGCGAACGCCGCGCGCGGGCACCGGCTGCGCGACCTGATAAGCGGCGCCTTGCCGGCGCCCGCCGTGCAGCGCCGCGCCGGCGTGGTCGTGGTGGGTGCGGGCATTGCCGGGCTGGCCTGCGCGCGCGCGGTGGCGCGGGCCGGCATCGACGACGTGCAGTTGCTGGAGCTGGAAGACACCTCCGGCGGCAACGCGCGCGGCCACCGCATCGCAGGTATGGCCTGCCCGCTGGGCGCGCACTACCTGCCGCTGCCCGACGACAGCGCGGTCGAGGTGATTGCCTTGCTCGAAGAACTGGGCCTGCGCCGCACCGTGAACGGCAAGGCGGTCTACGACGAGCGCCACCTGTGCCACAGCCCGCAAGAGCGCCTGTTCATCGCCGGCCATTGGCACGACGGCCTGCTGCCACCGGTGGACGCGCTGCCGGCCGCGCAGCGCGAGGCGACCGCGCTGCAGTACCGGCGCTTCTCGCAGGCCGTGGCCAGCGTCGGCAGCAGCTTCAGCATGCCCACCGCGCGCGCGGCCTGGAGCGACGCGCTGTCGGCGCTCGACGCGGTGCCGTTCACGCAGTGGCTCGACACGCAGGGCTTCAACGCGCCGGCGCTGCGCTGGTACCTGGACTACTGCTGCCGCGACGACTACGGCGCCGGCGCGGCCCAGGTGTCGGCCTGGGCCGGCCTGCACTACTTCGCCAGCCGGCACGGCTTTCATGCGCCCGGTGAGGGTGCGGCCGAGCGCGACGGCGTGCTCACCTGGCCCGAAGGCAACGCCTGGCTCGGCCAGCGCATGGCCGCGCCGCTGGCCAGTCGCATGCACACCGGGCGCGTCGCGCTGCGCGTCACCGAGTCCCGCTTCGACGCCAGCGTCGACGTGTGGAACGATGCGGCGCAACAGGTCGAGCGCTGGACGGCGCCGCAGGTCGTGCTGGCGCTGCCGCTGTTCGTGGCCACACGCCTGATGACCACGCCGCCGCCCGCACTGATGCAGGCTGCGGCCACCCTGCGCCACTCGCCGTGGCTGGTCGCCAACCTGCACCTCGATCAGGCACTCGACGACTTCCCCGGCGCGCCGCCGTCTTGGGACAACGTGCAGTACGCGCCCGACCGCGCCAGCCCCGCGCTGGGCTATGTCGACGCGATGCACCAGAGCACGCGGCCGCACCCGGGCACGACGGTGTTGACCGCCTACTGGGCGCTCGGCGGCGACTCGGCCGCACAACTGCAAGCACAGCGCCAGCGGCTGCTCGCCGAACCGTGGTCGGCCTGGGCGAATGCCGTGCTGCAAGACCTGGCTCCGGCGCATGCCGACCTGGCGTCGAAAGTGCGGCAGGTGGACCTGATGCGCTACGGCCACGCGATGGCCGTGCCGACACCGGGGGTGCGCAGCAGCGCGTCGCTTTTGGCGCTGACGCGCCACCAGGGCCGGGTGCGGTTCGCGCACAGCGATCTGTCGGGGTATTCGGTTTTTGAGGAGGCGTTGTATCAAGGGGGACGGGTGGCGGGGCGGGTGGTGGGTGCGCTTGCGCGCGGAGGGTGACGCAGTCACGTCGGCTTTGATTCCGCTGTCGAACTGAACGCTCATTTTCACTGCGTGAGCCCGCGCCGGTCTCGGCCGGCCGCCGAGTAACTTTCATTTGCGGGCCCAAATGAAAGTCACCAAAGCAAAGGGCCTGAACACCAGCCACTTGAGCATCACGCTTCGGCGACAAGAATTCGGTTGGTCACCACCGAGAAGAAAGTACCCGCAGGGCGTCCAACAATGCAAGAGAAGAACAAGCAGCGCCAAGTCCGACCAATCTGCCTGGTTTGTCATCGGCCGAACTTTGTAGCCGCAGCGTGACGGCCAAATGGCTGGTGTTGAGGGCGTTTGCTTTGGTGACTTTCATTTGGCCCAACAAATGTTCGCGCAGCGGGGGTCCACTCACTTCGCGCAGCGAAGTTATGGGGACACCAAAGTTACTCGGCAGCCGGGCCGAGTCCCGGCACGGACTCACGCAGTGAAAATGATCGTCCCAGTTCCAGAACAAACAGCGCCAAAGAAATGCAAACCATCACAGCCGAAGACCTGACCAGTGCCCGCGCCATCGTCTACCGGCACATG
>JANNBZ010000244.1:0-32361 GCA_031386065.1 Burkholderiales bacterium | reverse complement strand
GAGATCACCAGCCCGATCACCAGGGCCACCATCAGCTCGACCAGGGTCACGCCGCGCTGCCCTTCGGCACCAGTTTTCACAGAAGCCTTCATGGCACCACCACCATGTTCGTGCAGCGCACACCGGCCGGCGCATTGGCCGCCGCTGGGCAGCAATTGCGTGCTGCCGTGCCGGTGGCACCGGCAACGCAGGCGGCGCTGTCGTCCAGCGTCACGCCGTCTTTCTTCAGGAAGGCCTTGTCGAACCACATCACGGTGGTGGTGTAGCCGGCCGCGCGGTCGCCCGTCACCAGCGCTGCGCTGCCGGGCATGCTGGCGTCGATCGACAAGCGCCACTGCACCAGGTGAAAGTCGGCCAGTTCGGCCGCAGTGCACACGGCGGCGGCGGCTTCGCAGTCTTTGGCGGCGACCACCGTGTTGGCGAGCAAGGCTGTGCGCTGCGCGGTGTAGTCGCCGGCGACGGCATAGGCTGTGGTGGTGCTGCCGGGGTTGGCGCGAATGCGGTCGGCGAAATCGGACAGCCCCGACGCCACTGCCGCGCGGGCCCAGCCGCCCTGCGAATACTTCATCGACGCGACTTGCAGGCCTGCGATGCCGAGCATGCCGATGGACAGGATCAGGATCGCCACGAGAACTTCGATCATCGTGGCGCCGCGATCAGCGCGACGGCGAATGCGTTGGGCGGGACGCGCGTTGAAATGCATGGTGTGGCTCAAAGACAGGTTGCGGTGTACTTCCGCACCGTGGCGCGGCCGGCCGCATCGAGGCACACGGTGCGTCGGTAATCGGCATCGGCGTTCGGTGTGGCGATCTGGAAATTGCCGGTGGCCGCCAGGTTGGCAAAGCCGCGCGGATCGAACATCACGATGCTCAAGGCGGCCACCGACGGCTTGATGGAATAGCGGTTGGCTTCACCGGTGCGCGACACGAGCACGACGCCGCCGTTATCTGTGGGAGTGGTTTCTGCGGCGTCGCATTCCGGGTTCTGGAAGATCAGCCAACCCTTCTGAAAGTCGTCGGTCGCCGTGTTCGCGCAGACGCCGGTGTTCGTCTGGTCGACGGTGGTCGAGGCGCACAGCGAGACGCAGCTATTCTTCGAGATGGCCAGCGCGCGTGTTTGCTGCAGCGCACTGGTGAATTCATTGCTGAGCGACGCGACCCGGTTGCGCAGCAGGAACGCCTGCATGCCCGGCGCGGCCAGTGTGGCCAGGATTGCCACGATGGCAATGACGGTCAGCAACTCGATCAAGGTGAAGCCAGGCGATGAGCGACGCAAAATCAACTCCGGGAAATAAAGGCCAAAACCGCACGTTCGGCGTTGAGCCAGGACGATGCGCGAATCTAGCGGTGCCCCGTGCCACGCGGCACCTGACCGCAGACGAACGGTCGTTTGCAAGAGACTCGCGGCACCGCGAATTCGCGTGCCCGGGCCTGTGGCGGTATTCCTTCACGCGGGCCGCGCGATGGCCAGGCTGAAGCGCCTGGTGGTTGCGGGCTGCGCGCACCACGTGGTGCTGCGCGGGCTTGCCGCAACGCCGGTGTTTGCGGCACCGGAAGACTTTGCCCGCTGCACCGATCTGCTGGTGCAATGGTCGCGTCGCTTGAACGTGGAGGTGCATGCCCATGCGCTGATGCCCACTGCACTGCACGCGCTGTTGACGCCGCAGCAGGCGCCCGCGCTGGGGCAGTTGGTTCAAGCGCTGGGCCGCGAGTACACAGCGGCCTTCAATCGACGCATGGGGCGGCGCGGCACCCTGTGGCAAGGGCGGTTCCAGTGCGCGCCGGTCGAACCCGGGCCGCTGGTGGTGAGCTGCATGCGCTACATCGAACAAGCGCCCGTGCGACACGGGCTGGTGCCGCACGCTGAGACCTATGCTTGGTCGAGCGCCAGCCATCACGTGGGGCAAGGCGCTCTGGCCTGGCTGACCGACCCCGCCGCGTACTGGAGCCTGGGCAACACACCCTTCGAGCGCGAGGTGGCCTATGCGGCGCTGCTCGCGTTGCCGCTCGACGAGGCCGCAGTGTCGTTGGTAGAAAAGGCCACGGCCGGCGGCTGGGCGCTGGGATCGGCGGCATTCATCGACCGGGTGTCGGCCGACGCGCAGCGACGTGCTGCACCCGGTGAACGGGGCCGACCGCGAGCGTCGTAATCGCCAACGCCGCCAACGCCGCCAACGCCGGCTGATATGTCCCTGATTTATGTCGCCATTGCGGAGTGGCCAGAAAAATAGTGTCTGACCCCATTTAAGCTGCTTGGGAAAATTGCTGCACTGCCGTATCGTTCAGGTTTTGTAGACACGCCGAGCGGAAAAATGACAGCGCAATCGCCTCCGTCCCTTCCTGTTTCATCCAACGTCGTCGCCGACGCCGAGCGCTTCGGCCTGTACGCGGCCGCCCACGAGCACGATGCCTGCGGCGTCGGCTTCGTGGCGCACATCAAGGGCCACAAGGCGCACAGCATCGTCGAGCAGGGTTTGAAGATTCTTGAGAACCTCGACCATCGCGGCGCGGTCGGAGCTGACAAGTTGATGGGCGATGGCGCGGGCATCCTGATCCAGATTCCCGACGAGTTCTACCGTGCCGAGATGGCGGTGCAGGGCATCGAGTTGCCGGCGCCGGGCGAATACGGCGTGGGCCTGATCTTTCTGCCCAAAGAGCGCGCGTCGCGCCAGGCCTGCGAGCAGGAACTCGAACGCGCCGTGAAAGCCGAGGGTCAGGTGCTGTTGGGCTGGCGCGATGTGCCGGTCGACGCCGAACTGCCGATGTCACCCACGGTGCGCGAGAAAGAGCCGGTGATTCGGCAGATCTTCATTGGCCGAGGGCCCGACGTGATCGTGCCGGATGCGCTGGAGCGCAAGCTTTACGTGATCCGCAAGACGGCTTCCAGCGCCATTCAGGCGCTCAAGCTCACGCACAGCCGCGAGTACTACGTGCCCAGCATGAGCTGCCGCACCGTGATCTACAAAGGCCTGTTGCTGGCGCATCAGGTGGGCACCTATTACAAGGATTTGTCCGACCCGCGCCTGACATCGGCACTGGCCCTGGTGCACCAGCGCTTCTCGACCAACACCTTCCCGGAATGGCCACTGGCGCACCCCTATCGCATGGTGGCGCACAACGGCGAGATCAACACCGTCAAAGGCAACTTCAACTGGATGCGTGCGCGCGAGGGCGTGATGAAGTCGCCGGTGCTGGGTGATGACTTGCAGAAGCTGTACCCGATCAGCTTCGAGGGCCAGTCCGACACCGCCACCTTCGACAACGCGCTCGAATTGCTGACCATGAGCGGCTACTCGCTGGCCCACGCCGCGATGATGATGATTCCCGAGGCCTGGGAACAGCACAGCACGATGGACGAGCGCCGCCGCGCCTTCTACGAATACCACGCCGCGATGCTGGAACCGTGGGAAGGCCCGGCTGCGATGGTGTTCACCGACGGCCGCCAGATCGGCGCCACGCTGGACCGCAACGGCCTGCGCCCGACGCGCTACATCATCACCGACGACGACCTGGTCGTCGGTGCCTCCGAGTCGGGCGTGCTGCCGATCCCCGAGAACCGCATCGTCAAGAAATGGCGCCTGCAGCCGGGCAAGATGTTGCTGATCGACCTGGAGCAGGGCCGCATCATCGAAGACGAGGAACTGAAGAACCAGTTCGCGTCGGCCAAGCCGTACCGCCAGTGGATCGAAAGCGTGCGCATCAAGCTCGACGACATTGCGGTCGAGGCCGAGCCGTCGTCGTTCACCGAGACACTGCTCGACCGCCAGCAGGCCTTCGGCTACACGCAGGAAGACCTGAAGTTCCTGCTCAGCCCGATGGCGCAAGCGGGCGAAGAAGGCACCGGTTCGATGGGCAACGACTCGCCGCTGGCAGTGTTGTCCGACAAGAACAAGCCGCTCTACAACTACTTCAAACAGCTGTTCGCGCAGGTCACCAACCCGCCGATCGACCCGATCCGCGAAAACATCGTGATGTCGCTGGTCAGCTTCATCGGGCCGAAGCCGAACCTGCTCGACATCAACGCGGTCAATCCGCCGATGCGGCTCGAGGTCTCGCAGCCGGTGCTCGACTTCGACGACATGGCGCGGCTGCGCCAGATCGAAAAACACACCAAGGGCAAGTTCAAGAGCTACGAGCTCGACATCACCTACCCGCTGGCCTGGGGCGACGAGGGCGTCGAGGCCAAGCTCGCCTCGCTGTGCGCCGAGTGCGTGGACGCGATCAAGAGCGGGCACAACATCCTCATCATCAGCGACCGCAAGATGGGCGCCGACCATGTCGCTATTCCTGCGGTGCTGGCGTTGTCTGCGGTGCACCAGCACCTGGTGCGCGAAGGGGTTCGCACGACGGCCGGTCTGGTGGTGGAAACCGGCTCGGCCCGCGAGGTGCACCACTTCGCGGTGCTTGCCGGCTACGGCGCCGAGGCCGTGCATCCGTATTTGGCGATGGAAACGCTGACCACGCTGCACCAGGACCTGAGCGGCGATCTGTCGGCCGAGAAGGCCGTCACCAACTACGTGAAGGCCATTGGCAAGGGCCTGTCCAAGATCATGTCCAAGATGGGCGTGAGCACCTACATGAGCTACTGCGGCGCGCAGTTGTTCGAGGCCATCGGCCTCGACAAGGCGCTGATCGAGCACTACTTTCGCGGCACCGCGTCGCAGGTCGGCGGCATCGGCGTGTTCGAGGTCGCCGAAGAAGCCATCCGCATGCACCAGGCCGCCTTCGGAGCTGACCCGGTGCTGGCCGGCATGCTCGACGCTGGCGGCGAATACGCCTGGCGCGTGCGCGGCGAAGAGCACATGTGGACGCCCGACGCGATTGCCAAGCTGCAGCACAGCACGCGCGCCAACAAGTTCGACACCTACAAGGAATACGCGCAACTCATCAACGACCAGTCGCGCCGCCACATGACGCTGCGCGGCCTGTTCGAGTTCAGGCTCGACCCCAGCAAGGCGATCCCGCTCGACGAGGTCGAGCCCGCCAGCGAAATCGTCAAGCGCTTCGCCACCGGTGCGATGTCGCTCGGCTCGATCAGCACCGAAGCGCACGCCACCCTGGCGGTCGCAATGAACCGCATCGGCGGCAAGTCGAACACCGGCGAAGGTGGTGAAGACCCGGCGCGCTACCGCAACGAGTTGAAGGGCATTCCGATCACGCAGGGAACCAAGTTCAGCGAGATCATCGGCGCAGGCGACATCCAGGTCGACTTTGCGTTGAACCAGGGCGATTCGCTGCGCAGCAAGATCAAGCAAGTTGCCTCGGGCCGCTTCGGCGTGACGACCGAATACCTGGCCTCGGCCGACCAGATTCAAATCAAGATGGCGCAAGGCGCCAAGCCAGGCGAAGGCGGCCAGCTGCCCGGCGGCAAGGTCAGCGACTACATCGGCAAGCTGCGTTATTCGGTGCCCGGCGTCGGGCTGATTTCACCGCCGCCGCACCACGACATCTACTCCATCGAAGACCTGGCGCAACTGATTCACGACCTGAAGAACGCGAACCAGCGCGCCAGCATCAGCGTCAAGCTGGTCAGCGAAGTCGGGGTCGGCACAGTGGCCACCGGCGTGGTCAAGGCCAAGGCCGACCACGTGGTGATTGCCGGCCACGACGGCGGCACAGGTGCCTCGCCCTGGTCGTCGATCAAGCACGCCGGCACGCCGTGGGAAATGGGCCTGGCCGAGACGCAGCAGACCCTGGTGCTGAACCGTCTGCGCGGCCGCGTGCGGGTGCAGGCCGACGGCCAGATGAAGACCGGTCGCGACGTGGTGATCGGTGCCTTGCTCGGCGCCGACGAATTCGGTTTTGCGACCGCGCCGCTGGTGGTCGAGGGCTGCATCATGATGCGCAAGTGCCACCTCAACACCTGCCCGGTCGGTGTGGCCACGCAAGACCCGGTGCTGCGGCAAAAATTCCAGGGCCGGCCCGAGCACGTGGTCAACTTTTTCTTTTTCATTGCCGAAGAAGCGCGTCAGTTGATGGCGCAGTTGGGCATCCGCAAGTTCGACGACCTGATCGGCCGCGCCGACCTGCTCGACACCCGCAAGGGCGTGTCTCACTGGAAGGCGAAGGGCCTCGACTTTTCGCGCATCTTCTACCAGCCCGCCATGCCGGCCGACGTGGCGCGGCGCCAGGTCGAGGTGCAGGACCACGGGCTGGAGCGCGCGCTCGACGTGAAGCTGATCCAGAAGTGCCTGCCGGCGCTCGAGCGTGGTGAGAAGGTGCAGATCATCGAAGAGACGCGCAACGTCAACCGCACGGTCGGCGCCATGCTGTCGGGCGAATTGGTGCGCCGTCATCCCGAGGGCCTGCCCGACCAGACCATCTTCATGCAGATGGAAGGCACCGGCGGCCAGAGCTTCGGCGCGTTCCTGGCCAAGGGCATCACGATCTACCTGATCGGCGACGCCAACGACTACACCGGCAAGGGCCTCAGCGGCGGGCGCATCGCGATCCGCCCGAGCATCGACTTCCGCGGCGACGCCACGCAGAACATCATCGTCGGCAACACCGTGCTCTACGGTGCCACCAGCGGCGAGGCCTTCTTCCGCGGCGTGGCCGGCGAGCGGTTCGCGGTGCGTTTGTCGGGCGCCACGGCGGTGGTCGAAGGCACCGGTGACCACGGCTGCGAATACATGACCGGCGGCACGGTGGTGGTGCTGGGCAAGACCGGCCGCAACTTCGCTGCCGGAATGAGCGGCGGCGTGGCCTACGTGTACGACGAAGATGGCCGCTTCGCCGAGCGCTGCAACACCGCGATGGTGTCGCTCGACAAGGTGTTGTCGGCGGTTGAGCAGGCGCAAGCCGTCGACAAGGCCGTCTGGCACAACGGCGTGGCCGACGAGGTGGCGCTGAAGAAGTTGATCGAAGAGCACCACAAGTGGACCGGCTCGCTGCGTGCGCGCGAAATCCTCGACCGCTGGTCAGAGGCACGCGGCAAGTTCGTCAAGGTGTTCCCGAACGAGTACAAGCGCGCGCTGTCCGAGATGAGCGTCAAGGCGGCTGCTGCCGCCAGCGCTGCCAGCGCGGCGGACCAGACCGGCCGCGCGATGAGCAAGGCCGCTGCCGTCACCAGCAAGACCGACCACAGCGTGCCCGCAAAGTAAGCCGCAACGCAGCACACACCGAAGAAAGCATCATGGGAAAAGTCACCGGGTTCATGGAATACGAGCGGCTCGAAGAGGGCTATGCGCCGGTTCAGTCGCGGGTCAAGAATTACAGCGAATTCGTGATTGCGCTGCGGCCCGACGAAGCCAAGATTCAGAGCGCGCGCTGCATGGACTGCGGCACGCCTTTCTGCAACAGCGGCTGCCCGGTCAACAACATCATTCCCGACTTCAACGACCTGGTGTATCGCGGCGACTGGAAGAACGCCTTCCATGTGCTCGACTCGACCAACAACTTCCCCGAGTTCACCGGCCGCATCTGCCCGGCGCCGTGCGAGGCGGCCTGCACGTTGAACGTCAACGACGACGCGGTGGGCATCAAGAGCATCGAGCACGCCATCATCGACCGCGCCTGGGCCGAGGGCTGGGTTGTGCCGCGCCCGCCGGTGGCGAAGACCGGCAAGACGGTGGCCGTGGTCGGCTCCGGCCCGGCCGGGCTGGCCGCCGCGCAGCAGTTGGCGCGCGCGGGCCATGACGTGACGGTGTTCGAGAAGAACGACCGCATCGGCGGCCTGCTGCGTTACGGCATTCCCGACTTCAAGATGGAGAAGCTGCACATCGACCGGCGTGTCGAGCAAATGCGTGCCGAAGGCGTGGTGTTCCGAACCGGCGTGATGGTGGGTGCGGCGACCGACCCGCTCGGCAAGGGCAGCAAGGTCACCAACTGGGCGCAGGAAGTCGTCACGCCCGAGCAACTCCAATCGCAGTTCGACGCGGTGGTGCTGGCCGGCGGCGCCGAACTGTCGCGCGACCTGCCGGTGCCCGGCCGCGACCTGGAAGGCGTTCACTTCGCGATGGAGTTCCTGCCGCTGCAGAACAAGGTCAACGCCGGCGACAAGCTCAAAGGGCAATTGCGGGCCGACGGCAAGCACGTGGTCGTGATCGGCGGCGGCGACACCGGCAGCGACTGCGTGGGCACCAGCAACCGCCACGGTGCGGCCAGCGTGACCCAGTTCGAGCTGATGCCGATGCCGCCCGAGCACGAGAACAAGCCGCTGGTGTGGCCGTACTGGCCGACCAAGCTGCGCACCTCGTCCAGCCACGAGGAAGGCTGCGAGCGCGAGTTCGCCATCGCGACCAAGGAGTTCGTGCCCGGCCAGGGCAAGGACAAGCACAAGGTCAAGGCCTTGAAGTCGGTTCGCGTCGAATGGCAGGGCGGCAAGATGGTCGAAGTGGCCGGCAGCGAGCAGGTGCTGCCAGCCGACTTGGTGCTGCTGGCCATGGGCTTCACCAGCCCGGTCGGCCAGGTGCTCGACGCCTTCGGCGTCAGCAAGGACGCCCGAGGCAATGCCGTCGCCAGCACCGAATTCACCGGTGGCTACCGGACCAATGTGGACAAGGTGTTCGCCGCCGGCGACATGCGGCGCGGGCAGTCGCTGGTGGTGTGGGCGATCCGCGAAGGCCGTCAGGCTGCCCGCGCCGTTGACGAACATTTGATGGGCCGCAGCGACCTGCCGCGCTGATCGAACGAGGCCTTCGCGGATCGCCCTGCGGGCGTCCGATGGAATGTGCGGGCCGCTGCCCGCACAGCGCGAAGGCCGTCAGGCCGCGCGCGCGGTGGACGAACATTTGATGGGCCGCAGCGACCTGCCGCGCTGATCAAGCGCTGATCGGCCGCAGGCCGGGTTCGCGCCTCAGTGGAATCCCCTATCATCCGCCGCAGCCCGCGCGATCCCGCGCGGGCACCCTGCGGCCCATGACTCCTCCTCTGCAGACAAACTCTTCCTCCGCCGACGCCCTCGTCGAACTGCGCAACGTGACCTGTGGTTACGGCGACAGCATCGTGCTGCGCGATGTGAGCCTGGTCATTCCGCGTGGCAAGGTGGTCGGGCTGATGGGCACCTCGGGGGGCGGCAAGACCACCGTGCTGCGGCTGATCGGCCGCCAACTCGACCCGATGCGCGGCAATGTGCTGTTCGACGGCGTCGACCTGGCCACGCTGGACCGTGACGGCCTCTACGCGGTGCGTCGCCGCATGGGCTTGCTGTTCCAGTTCGGCGCGCTGTTCACCGACCTGTCGGTGTTCGACAACGTGGCGTTTCCGCTGCGCGAGCACACCGCGCTCGGTGAATCGATGATCCGCGACATGGTGCTGATGAAGCTGAACGCGGTCGGCCTGCGCGGCGCGCGCGACCTGATGCCGTCCGAGGTGTCGGGCGGCATGTCGCGCCGGGTGGCGCTGGCGCGCGCGATTTCGCTCGACCCCGACCTGATCATGTACGACGAGCCCTTTGCGGGCCTGGACCCGATCTCGATGGGCATGACCTCGCGCCTCGTGCGCGACCTCAACCACGCGCTCGGCGTCACCAGCATCGTGGTCTCGCACGACGTGGAAGAAACCTTTGCCATCGCCGACCACATCGTCTTCATTGCCAACGGTGGCGTGGTCGCGCAGGGCACGCCGCAGGACATCCGCGACAGCGCCGACCCGCTGGTGCACCAGTTCTTCAACGCCGAGCCCGACGGGCCGGTGCGCTTTCACTATGCGGCGCCGAGCCTGGCCGACGACCTTGGCGTGAAGGCTGCGGCGTGAGCTGGCTCAACCCGGCCACGCTGGGCCTGGCCATTCGCACCCACCTGGCCGAAGTGGGCGAGGCGACGCGCCTGTTCTTTCGCCTGCTGGCGCTGACGGGGCCTACGCTGCGCCGCTTCGGCCTGGTGGTGGAGCAGGTCTTCTTCGTCGGCAACAAGTCGCTGTCCATCATCGCGGTGTCGGGCCTGTTCGTCGGCTTCGTGCTGGCGCTGCAGGGCTACTACACCTTGCAGCGCTACGGCTCGGCCGAGGCGGTGGGCCTGCTGGTGGCACTGTCGCTGGTGCGCGAACTGGGCCCGGTCGTCTCGGCCTTGCTGTTCGCGGGCCGTGCCGGCACCTCGTTGACCGCCGAGATCGGCCTGATGAAAGCGGGCGAGCAACTGGCGGCGCTCGAGATGATGGCGGTCGATCCGGTGCAGCGGGTGCTGGCGCCTCGCTTCTGGGCCGGTCTGCTGTCGATGCCGCTGCTGGCCGCGGTGTTCAGCGGCGTCGGCATCCTGGGCGGATGGTTGGTCGCGGTGCCGCTGATCGGCCTCGACTCGGGATCGTTCTGGTCGCAGATGCAAGGCGGCGTGGACGTGTGGGCCGACGTGGGCAACGGCGTGCTCAAGAGCGTGGTGTTCGGCCTCACGGTAACCTTCATCGCACTGCGACAGGGGCATGCCTGCAAGCCCACGCCGGAGGGCGTTTCTGCCGCCACCACGCGCACGGTGGTGATGGCTTCGCTGGCGGTGTTGGCACTCGATTTCGTGCTGACGGCGATGATGTTTTCAATCTGAGATTTTCGGAAAGAGAGGACGCAGATGCAGAAGTCTCGTCATGATGTGTGGGTCGGTTTGTTCGTGCTGATCGGCGGCGCTGCGGTGCTGTTCCTGGCGTTGAAGGCGGGCAACCTGTTGAGCCTGAACTTCGACGAAACCTACCCCGTGGTTGCCACCTTCGACAACATCGGCGGCCTCAAGGCCAGCGCCGCCGTGAAGAGCGCCGGTGTGGTGGTCGGGCGTGTCGAGTCGATCAGCTTCGACGACAAGACGTATCAAGCCAAGGTGGCATTGCAGATGCAGAAGAAGTTCGCGTTCCCCAAGGACAGCTCGGCCAAGATTCTGACCGCCGGCCTGCTCGGCGAGCAGTACATCGGCATGGAGCCCGGCGCTTCCGACAAGAGCATGGCGGCGGGCGACGTGATCACGCAGACGCAGTCGGCCGTGGTGCTTGAAAATCTGATCAGCCAGTTCCTGTTCAACAAGGCAGCCGACGGACCTGCAGCGCCCGCCGCTGCCACCGGAGTCAAGAAATGATGTCGATGTTCAAGCGGGGTTCTGCCAGGCCGTGGCTGTCGTTGTGCCTGTTGCTGTGCATGCTGGGTGGCTGCGCCACACAAGGCGCCAAGAGCGCGGGGCAGCGTCTGGACCCGTGGGAGAACTGGAACCGCAAGGTCTTCGGTTTCAACGAGGAACTGGACGTTCGCGTGCTGAAGCCTGTCGCCACCGCCTACAGCAATGTGGTGCCGCAGCCAGTGCGCAGGGGCTTCGACAACTTCTTCGGCAACGCGGCCGATGCGTGGTCGTCGGTGAACAACCTGTTGCAAGGCAAGTTCGAAGCCAGCGGGCAGGACCTGATCCGCTTCGGCACCAACACGATCTTCGGTCTCGGCGGCGTGATCGACGTGGCCACCGAGATGGGCCTGGACCACCAGTACGAAGACTTCGGCCAGACGCTGGGCCATTGGGGCGTGGGCGCAGGTGCCTACATCGTGTGGCCATTGTTCGGGCCGTCTTCGGTGCGCGAGACCATCGCCTTGCCGCTGGACCGGGCGGTGTCACCGGCGCTGGCCATCAATGGCGGCGGCTCGCAATACGCGATCGTCGGCTTGCAGATCGTCAACATCCGCGCCGGTTTGCTCGGCGCCAGTCGCGTGCTCGACGACATCGCGCTCGACAAGTACACCTTCGTTCGCGACGCCTACCTGCAGCGCCGGCGCAGCCTGGTGTTCGACGGCGAGGAGCCGGCCACGCCAGACGAGTCGAAGCCGCCTGCGAAGTAAGGCCCCGCTGACGCCGTGCCAACCGCGAACGGGGTTCCGGCGTTGACCTACAGGGATTCGGCGTTAGCGCCTGCAAGTCGTCTGCGCGACGAGCCGAAACTTCTCGTCTGCGACTGCCTCGAACGGGCGGTCCGTCCACAGCAAGGAAACCAGATGTCAATCAAACGAATCGCCGCCCTCATGAGTCTGGGTCTTGCACTCGTCGCAGGCTCGGCCTCGGCGCAGCAAGCGCCCGATGAACTGATCAAGCAGGTCTCCACCGACGTGCTCGAATCGGTGAAGGCCGACAAGTCGATGCAGGCCGGCGACGTGAAGCAGGTGATGGCCCTGGTCGACGCCAAGGTGATGCCGCACGTGAACTTCCAGCGCATGACCTCGTCGGCGGTCGGCCGCTATTGGCGCCAGGCCACACCCGAGCAACAGAAGCGCTTGCAGGATGAATTCAAGACTCTGCTCGTTCGCACGTATTCGGGCGCGCTGTCGCAAGTGAAAGACCAGACGGTTTCGTTGAAGCCGATGCGCGGCAACGCGGGCGACGCCGAGGTGGTGGTTCGCACCGAGGTGCGTGGCAAGGGCGACCCTGTGCAACTGGACTACCGGTTGGAGAAGGCCGCCAATGGCTGGAAGATTTTCGACGTCAACGTGATGGGCGTGTGGCTGGTCGAGAACTACCGCAACAGCTTCGCGCAGGAAATCAGCAGCAACGGCATCGACGGCTTGATCGCCAAGATGGCCGAGCGCAACAAGACAGCCGCTGCCAACCGCGGCTGACAGCGCATCGCCATGTTGTTGCTGCCCGCCATCATCACCTCGGCCGACGCACAGGATGCCTTGCGCATGCTGGCGCAGGCGCTGAAGCGCGAGCCGGTCGCCGGCGCGGTGATCGATGCCTCGGCGCTGCAGCAGTTCGACTCCGCTGCGCTGGCGTTGTTGCTCGAATGCCAGCGCCTCGCGCAGGCCTCGGGCCGGGCCTTCGCGGTGCGTGGCGTGCCGCCGAAACTCAGCCAGCTGGCGCGGCTGTACGGTGTTGAAGAACTGCTGTTGCCCGCTGCCACCGAGGCTCCGGCGCACTGATGTGGTCGCGGCGGTCTGAGGTTTTCAGGCCGCCGCGACATCGCGTTTGGCACGCAGGTTTTTCTTGATCTCCTGCAGCATCGGCCGCAGGCTGCCGGGCAGGCGAAGCGCTACGGCGGTGGTCAGGATGTCGATCACCACCAGGTGCAGCAGGCGCGAAACCATCGGGCTGTAGCGCTCGAAGTCTTCAGGGTGGTCGACCGCCAGCAGCACCTGGTGTGAGCCGATCGCGGTCTGCGCCAGGGGCGAACCGCTGGCGGTGATGAGGATGGTGGTCGCGCCCTTCTTGCGCGCGATCTCGGCCACGTCGAGCAGGTCGCGGGTGCGACCCGAGTTGCTGATGATCACTGCGCAGTCGCCGGCTTGCAGCATGGTGGCGCTCATCACCTGCACGTGGCCGTCGCTGACGGCGGCTGCGTGAACGCCGAGGCGAAAGAACTTCAGCTGCGCGTCCTGCGCCACGATGCCCGAGTTGCCCACGCCGTAAAACTCGATGCGCCGGCCCGCCAGGCCGGTCTCGGTCAGCGCCGCAATGGCCCGCTCGAAGGCGTGGTTGGCAGCGTCGTTGCGGTACTTCAGCAAGGCCGACACCGCGTTGTCGATCACCTTCACGATCAGGTCGCCGGGCTTGTCGTCTTCGTCCACCGAGCGGTGCACGAAGGGCACGCCCTCATTCACGCTGCCGGCCAGCTTGCGCTTGAAGTCGGTCAGCCCGTCGTAGCCCACGCTGCGACAAAACCGCACCACGGTCGGCTTGCTCACATGCGACCGCTCGGCCAGCGTGCCCACCGGCAGACTGGCAAAACTGCGCGGATCCGCCAGCACCAGTTTCGCAACCCGCTGTTCCGCCGGCGGCAGCGCCGGGATCGCCGCCCGAATGCGGTCAAGCATGGCGCACCGAACCGGCCGGAGCTCGATCAAGCAACGCCCACTGCCTAGGCTCCGCGGGCGCGCGCGCAGCCCGCCCATCAAGCAACGCCCAAGGGACGGGTCCCCCGGCCCGATGGGTGGCGCCCCTTGGGGGCAGGAGCGCCAGCGACTGGGGGGCCAAATTCATTGCTCTTCGGACCAGGCAAAGCCGTCGCGCGCGACCAGCGCGCTGGCGGCTGCGGGGCCCCAGGTGCCGGCCGCGTAGACCCGCGGGCCGGCGGTGTCGCGCTGCCATGCGTCGAGCACCGGCTCGACCCAGCGCCAGGCCTGCTCTTGTTCGTCACTGCGCACGAACAGGTTCAGGCGGCCGGCAATCGCCTCCAGCAACAAACGCTCGTAGGCGCCGACGCGGTTCTCGGCGAAGGCCTTGTCGAAGTCCAGGTCCAGCGACACCGGCGACAGCGCTTCAAACTGACCGGTGCCCTTGGCCGCCAGCAAATGCAGTTCGAGTCCGTCTTCGGGCTGCAGCTTGATGACCAGCTTATTCGGTTGGTTCAAGCCCGGAAAAATGTTGTGCGGCGTGGGCCTGAAATTGACCACGATCTGCGCGTCGCGCGCGGCCAGCCGCTTGCCGGTGCGCAGGTAGAACGGCACGCCCGCCCAGCGCCAGTTCTGCACCTCGGTGCGAATGGCCACGAAGGTCTCGACCTGGCTGCCCGCGGGCACCTTCACTTCGTCGAGGTAGGCCACCGCCGCCTTGCCTTCGGCGTTGCCGGCGCGGTACTGGCCGCGCACCACGTCGCGCGCCACGCTGTCGTCGGTGAACGGTTTCAACGAGCGCAGCACCTTCAGCTTCTCGTCGCGAATGGCGTCGGCGTCGTTGCGCGACGGCGGTTCCATGGCGACCATGGTCAGCAGTTGCAGCGCATGGTTCTGAATCATGTCGCGCAGCGCGCCGGTGCGGTCGTAGAAGTCGCCCCGCGTGCCGACGCCGAAGTCCTCGGCCAGCGTGATCTGGATGTTGGCGATGCTCTCGCGGCGCCACAGCGGCTCGAACAAGGCGTTGCCGAAGCGCAGTGCCATCAGGTTCTGCACCGACGGCTTGCCCAGGTAATGGTCGATGCGAAAGGCTTGCTCTTCTTTGAACACCGACCGCACGACGCGGTTGATCTCTTGCGCGCTGGCCAGGTCGTGGCCGAGTGGCTTTTCCAGCACCACGCGCACCCGCGGGTCGTTCAGCCCGGCCGCGCCCAGTTGCTCGCAGATTTGCGTGAACAGGTGCGGGCTCGTGGCCAGGTACAGCACCACCGTGTCGGCCTGCCGCTCGGCCAGCCATTCCTTCAGCCGCGCGTAGTGCTCGGGCTGCGACAGGTCCATGCGCCGGTAGTGAACCATTTCGGCGAAGCGCGCGAACTCGTCGTCGGTCGGCCGCTTGGCGCCTTCGACGCCCTGGAATTTCTCTTTCAGCCAGGCGCGGTAGTGGTCGTCGCTGTGGTCGTCACGTGCCACCGCCAAAATGCGGCCGCCGGCCGGCAGCTTGCCGTGGCGAAACGCCTGGAACAGCGCCGGCATCAGCTTGCGCCAAGTCAGGTCGCCGGTGCCACCGAAAAAAACGAGGTCGAATGACATGGTTGCCACCGCAGTTGTTGAAGCCGGTATGTAATTTTATTTCACCAGAATCATGCCGAAGTTTCATCCCCCGGTCAACGCACTTCGCACGCACTTCGCATCGCACTCCGCGTCGTACTCCGCGTCGATGTCCGCGACTGGTGGACGTTCGGGCATCGTGTCCGTATTGCCCACTCCTGCCGCCGCTGTCGCGAGCCCGGGACACTCTGACGCCATTGTTACCAATCCGGCGCCGTTGTGGCTGGCGCTTTGAAAGCGCATCGGCGAAGCTGCGCCCCGAACCCCTGAAGGCCCCGCCCGATGAACCCCCACCACCCCGAACCCGACGCCGTGCCCGCTGCCGTGTCGCTGCACACGCTGGCCACCTGGGGCGCATGGCTCGCGTGGGCCGCATTGATTGGGCTGTTGGTCGCCGGTTGAGCTGGCCTGCGGTGCTTGTGTGATGCTTGTGTGGTGCTCGTTGTCGAGCGCACGTGGACCCGATACGCTTTGCCCTGCGCGACCGTTCCGGTCGAGGAGCAGCACGTGGACTTCGATACCTTCATCGAGACTGCCTGGGCCGACCACGCCGCCGACCCGCGCGCGGTAGCGCTTCGCATGTCAGACGCGGCCGTGCTTGCCGCCGACGAGGCCCAGCTCGTGCGCTTGGCGAACCTCGCGCACCACGTGCACGGCGAACACCTGGGCGACTGGCGGGCCGGCATCGCGTTCATGCAGCAGCTCGCCTCGCTGCCCGCGTTCGCGGCCGAAGGCGAAAGCGGCCACACCCTGCGACGTTGCACTGCCAGCCTGACGGTGTGTGACTCGGCCGCCGACGACGCGCCCGGGCTGTCGCCGTCCGACCGCATTCGTGTCGCTGCGATGGCCGCTGGCAACCTGGCCGAGCGCGACACGCCGCGCGCCATGCGCTTGTTCCAGCAGGCGCTGGCGCAGGCAGAACACAGCGGCCTCGGCGCCGCCGATCCGATGAACCGCGCACTGGCCGTCGCCGGCAACCAGCTGGCCTGCACGCTGGAAGAGAAGTCGCTGCGCTCTGCGCTGGAACGCGAGCTGATGCTGATCGCGGCGCAAGCCGCGCGCAGGTACTGGGCGCTCGCCGGCACCTGGCTGGAGGTCGAACGCGCCGAGTACCGTTTGGCGATGAGCTGGCTGCAGGCGGGTGAGGTCGACCGCGCCCGCGTCCACGCCCAGGCCTGCCTGGACATCGTCGGTGCGAACCAAGGTGCGGCGCTGGAACGATTCTTCGGCTGGGAGGCGCTGAGTCAAGTAGAGCTGGCGGCCGCCAACGACGCAGACCATGCGCAAGCGCTGGCGCAGGCGCGCCATGCCTTCGCCGAACTGGACGATGCCGACAAGGCTTGGTGCGCCACAAGCCTCGACAAGCTGGCGGCTTGATCGACCCGCCGTTCTGGTTCGCACAGGGTCGGTGCGGCGCTGTCGCAGCACAGTGGCATGACAACTTTGCAAGACCAGCGCATCGAATTTCGCGGCCTGAGCAAGCGCTGCGGCTGATCGATGATCGACCCGTGGGCGGCTCGCCGGGCACGGGCTGTCGGAGGTGGCGGCTGCGTGAGCGGGCAAATGGCATGAGTCGAACGGCATCGGCCGCACTCGGGTTCTAATCTGCAAACCACGAATTTCCGCGTCACTGGAGCATGCCGATGAGCCCAACACGATGTGACCGCAGCGCCGCCTGGGCCAGCTTGAAAGGCCACTTCGAGGCGCATGGCCGCGACTTCGATCTGCGCGAGGCGTTCGGCCGCGACGCCGGCCGTTTCGACGCCTTGGGCGTGCAGGCGCCCGAGGTGTTCGCCGACCTGTCGAAGAACCTGCTCGACACCGCGACGCTGCACTTTTTGCTCGACCTGGCGCGCGAATGCCAGCTCGAATCGCGGCGCGATGCGATGTTTGCCGGCGCGCCCATCAACACCACCGAGGGCCGCGCGGTGCTGCACACCGCGTTGCGCGCGCCGCGCGGCCGTGCGCCGTTCAGCGACGAGGTGCACGCGGTGCTGGACGCGATGCTGGCCTTCGTCGAGACGGTGCGCGACACCGCCGCCAGCGGCATCCGCCACATCGTCAACATCGGCATCGGCGGCAGCGACCTGGGCCCGCAAATGGTGGTGCCGGCGCTCGACGCCTTCGCGCACCCGGGGTTGACCTTCCACTTCGTCGCCAACGTCGACGGGCACGACATCACGCCGGTGCTGCGCCAGTTGAAGCCGGCCGAGACGCTGTTCGTGATCGCCAGCAAGACCTTCACCACCCAGGAGACGATGGCCAATGCTCGTGTCGCCAAGGCCTGGTTCGCGGCCCACGGCGGCACCGACACGGCCAAGCATTTCGTCGCCACCACCACCAACGTGAAGGCGGCGGCCGAGTTCGGCATCACGACCACGTTCGGCTTCTGGGACTGGGTGGGCGGACGCTATTCGCTGTGGAGCGCGATCGGGCTGCCGATCGCACTGGCGATCGGGGCCGACCACTTTCGCGACCTGCTGGGCGGCGCGCATGCGATGGATCGCCACTTCGCCGAGACGCCGCTGGCGAAGAACCTGCCGGTGCTGCTGGGGCTGGTCGATGTCTGGTACCGCAACTTCCACGGCTTCACCAGCCGCAGCGTCGCGCCCTACCACCAGGGCCTGCGCCGGCTGCCGGCCTACCTGCAACAGCTGGAGATGGAAAGCAACGGCAAGCGGGTCGACATCGACGGCGAGTTGCTGCCGTTTGCGACCAGCCCGGTGGTGTGGGGCGAGCCCGGCACCAATGGCCAGCATGCGTATTTCCAGATGCTGCACCAGGGCAGCGACGTGATCCCGGTCGAGTTCATCCTGGTCAAGCACCCGACCCACGGCCTGGCCGAGATGCACGCCATGCTGCTGGCCAACGGGCTGGCGCAGTCACAGGCGCTGATGCAGGGCAAGACGGCAGCGCAGGCGTTGAGCGATGCCGCGCCCACTGCGTCGACATCGCTGAACCGCGACGTGCTGGCGCGGCACCGCAGCTTCCCCGGCAACCGGCCGAGCACCACGCTGCTGCTCGATCAGCTGACGCCGCGCAGTCTGGGCGCGCTGGTGGCGATGTACGAGCACCGCGTGTTCGTCAGCGGCGCGCTGTGGGGCATCAACAGCTTCGACCAGTGGGGCGTCGAACTGGGCAAGGCACTGTGCAACGACCTGCTGCCGCGCCTGGCCAGCGGCGACGTGCAGGGCCTGGACACCTCGACGGCAGGCCTGCTGCGCCGCTTGCGCGCGTGAACCTCGTCTTCGATTTCGCCGGCGTGCTGTTCGCCTGGGATCCGCTGGCGCTGTTGCAGCGCCTGCTGCCGCAGCAGGCGCCGGACGAGACCTCGGCACGTGCGCTGGCGGCCGACTTCTTTCAAGCCTACGAAGGCGACTGGAGCGAATTCGATCGCGGCGTGCTGTCTGCGGCCGAGCTGGCGCCGCGCATCTCGCGCCGCACCGGCCTGGCCGTGGCCGATGTGCGGCACGTCATCGACGCGGTGCCCGCCGAATTCGAGCCGATGCGTCCGATGCTGGCGCTGCTGCAGCGGCTGCGCGATCGCGGGCATCGCCTGTTCTACCTGTCGAACATGCCGGCGCCGTACGCGATGCTGCTTGAGGCCGAGCATGCGTTCGTGCACGACTTCGAGGCCGGCGTTTTCTCGTGCCGCGTGCACCTCATCAAGCCCGAGCCGGCGATCTTCGCGCACGCATTGAAGTCGTTCGTCATCGACGCGCACGACACGCTCTTCATCGACGACATGCCGGCCAACACCCGCGCGGCACGGGCTGCGGGCTGGCAGGCGGTTGACTTCGTGAGCGCCGCACAGTGCGAGGCCGACTTCGCGCGGCTCGGCTTGTTTGCGGCTGTTTGACGGCCGCGCGTTGCGCCTCGCTCAGCGCGCGACCAGCCCGCGCACCGCCTGCTGCGCAGCCTGCACCGCCTGCTCGACGACGCGCTGCTTCCAGTCGTCGGTGTCGGTGTAGAAGGCGTCGCGGATCTGCTGCTTGAGCTGGCGGCGTTGCGCCATCGGCGCGTCGGGGTGGTTCTCGGCCCACTGGTCGGCGCGCAGCGCGGTCATCACGTCCATCATCGGCAGCGTGCCGTATTCGAGCGCGATGCCGGTGTACTCGGCCTGCGCGCATTCCTGGTAGGCCGCCAACCACATCAGGCCGGTCAGCTTGGCCGAGGTCGAGCTGCCGTCGTAGATGGACGTCACGTCGGCGCCCCACCAGGCGCGCGCGCGGGCCATTGCTGCCGCGTCGTCGCGGCAGGCAAAGATGCGCTCGCCATGGCCGCTGGGCCCGAGGCCGGTGTGCAGGTCGATCCAGGCCAGGCGCTCGCAGCGCTGGCCGTGGTCGCGCAGCACCTGGCGCAGCGTTGCGTTGCTCCAGGTCGGGTTCACTCCGCCGTAGAACACACCCTGCGGGTGGTCATGCTGGCCGCCCGTGATGGCGGCCTGCAACGCGGCTTCGCCGCGCTCGTCAATGAGTTGCTGCACCTTTGCTGCCACCTCGTCCGACGGCGGCCAGGTGGCCGGGACCAGCAACGCGGCAATCTCGTCGTAGGCCGCGTTGTGCGGCAGCGGCTGGCTGAAGTCGTGGAAGTTGCGGTTCAGGTCGACGTTCTCGTGCGTGACGCGCCGCCACCACGAGAAGCCGTGCGGATTGAGCGCATGCAGATACAGCACCGCCACACCCGAGGCGCGCTGCGCCGCCAGCCATTCGGGGTTGCGCAGCAGGGCGATCTGCACGCCCGAGCCGCAGAAGCCTTCGACCCCGTGGCAGGCGCTGCTGACGATCAGCAACTCGCGCGCGTCGGGCGGGCCGTCGAGCGCCACGTCCAGCGCCAGCGTTTCATCGTCGCGCCCGCGCATCGGGTGGATGTGCGAGGCCACGTCGAGCCCGGCCGCGTCGGCGGCGGCCAGGAACTTGCAGCGCGCCTGCGCGTAGCTCTGCGAGAAGTGCTCGTGCGCGGCCATCGTGCTCACCGTGCCTTGGCCAGCCAGGCCTCGGCCAGCCGCACCCACAGCGTGGCGCCCAGCGGGATCAGCTCGTCGTTGAAGTCGTAGCTCGGGTTGTGCAGCATGCACGGGCCCATGCCGTGGCCACCTTCGCGGTGGCTGCCGTCGCCGTTACCGATCATGAAATAGCAGCCCGGTTTTTCGAGCAGGAAGTAGCTGAAGTCCTCGGCGCCCATGGTCGGCTCGAACTCCATCACGTTGGCCGCACCGACCATCTCGGCCATCACGCCGCGCGTGAACTCGGTCTCGGCCGGGTGGTTGATGGTGGGCGGGTAGTTGCGGTTGAACTTGAACTCGCAGTGCGTCTCGAAGGCGGCGCAGGTGTTGTCGGCAATGACCTTCATTCGCTGTTCGATCAGGTCCAGCACATCGAGCGTGAAAGTGCGCACGGTGCCGCGAATCTCGCAGCTGTCGGGCATCACGTTGTTGGCCTCGCCGGTGTGGATCATCGTCACCGAGATGACGGCCGCGTCGATGGGTCGCTTGTTGCGGCTGATGATGGTCTGGAAGGCCTGCACCATCTGGCAGGCCACCGGCACCGGATCGACGCCGTTGTGCGGCATGGCGGCGTGTGCGCCCTTGCCGTTGATGGTGATGGTGAAGTCGTTGCTGCTGGCAAAGCACGGTCCGCTCTTCAGCGCGAACTGACCGACCGCCATGCCGGGCCAGTTGTGCGCGCCGAACATCGCCTCCATCGGGAATTTCTCGAACAGGCCGTCCTTGATCATTTCGCGTGCACCACCGCCGCCTTCTTCGGCGGGCTGAAAGACGAGGTACACGGTGCCGTCGTAGTTGCGGTGTTTCGACAGGTGCTTGGCCGCAGCCAGCAGCATCGCGGTGTGCCCGTCGTGGCCGCAGGCGTGCATTTTCCCGGGGTGTTGGCTGGCGTGCGCGAAGGTGTTGTGCTCGGTCATCGGCAGCGCGTCGATGTCGGCCCGCAGCCCGACGGCGCGGTCGCTGGTGCCGTTCTTGAGGATCGCCACCACGCCCGTCGTGCCCAGGCCGCGGTGGATGGGGATGCCCCACTCGGTGAGCTGGCGGGCGATCACGTCCGACGTGCGCTGCTCCTGAAAACACAGCTCGGGGTGGGCGTGGATGTCGCGCCGGACGGCCGCAATGGCGGCCGCATCGGCCAGGATGGATTCGATCATTTGCATGTGCAGACTCCTGGTTTTGGGCATGCCCGATTCGCATGCCGCCGCGCCCGTGCCGATGGCGGCAACAAACCAGTTTAGCGCCGCTGCGCCGGCCCTGGGCGGCGCTTTCCACGCCATCGCACCGGGGGTGTCTGTGCAATAGTTCGTGCAAGACCAGCACCACCGTCCGTGCCGCCTGCCCGCACGATTGCCCCGACACCTGCGCCATCCGCGTCACCGTGCAGGACGGTGTGGCGATCAAGGTCAGCGGCGACCCCGACCACCCGCCCACGCACGGCGCCTTGTGCACCAAGGTCTCGCGCTACCCCGAGCGCACGTACCACGCCGAACGCGTGTTGCACCCGATGAAGCGCGTGGGTCCGAAAGGCAGCGGCCAGTTCGCGCGCGTCGGCTGGGACGAGGCCCTGGGTGACATCGCCGCGCGGCTGAAAGCCATCGCCGCACGCAATCCCGAAGCGGTGCTGCCCTACAGCTACGCCGGCACCATGGGCCTGGTGCAGGGCGAGAGCATGGACCGGCGCTTCTTCCACAAGCTGGGCGCCTCGCTGCTCGACCGCACCATCTGTTCCTCGGCCGGCGGCGAGGCGCTGGCGGCCACGTACGGCGGCAAGGTCGGCATGCACCTGGAGCATTTCGCCGAGAGCCAACTGATCGTCATCTGGGGCAGCAATTCGATCGCCTCGAACCTGCACTTCTGGACCTTCGCCCAGGCCGCCAAGCGCGCCGGCGCCAAGCTCGTCTGCATCGACCCGCGCAAGACGGAAACCGCCGACAAATGCCAGCAGCACATCGCGCTGATGCCCGGCACCGACGGCGCACTGGCGCTGGGGCTGATGCACGAGTTGATCGTCAACGACTGGCTGGACCACGACTACATCGACCGGCACACCGACGGCTGGCCGAAGCTGCGGGAGCGGGCCCTGCAATGGCCGCCGGAACGGGCGGCGCAGGTCTGCGGCATCAGCGCCGACGAGGTGCGCGGGCTGGCGCGCGACTACGGCACGACGCGGCCCGCCGCGATCCGGCTCAACTACGGCATGCAGCGCGTGCGCGGCGGCGGCAACGCGGTGCGCCTGATCGCCATCCTGCCGTGCCTGACCGGCGCCTGGCGGCACCGTGCGGGCGGCATGCTGCTGTCGGCCTCGGGCTGGTTCCCGAAAGACGCTGCGGCGCTGCAGCGGCCCGATCTGCTGGGCGCGCGGCGGCCGCGCACCCTCAACATGAGCAGCATCGGCGACGACCTGCTGCGCGAGGCGTCGGCCGATTTCGGGCCGCAGATCGAGGCGCTGGTGGTCTATAACAGCAACCCGGTCGCGGTGGCACCTGAGTCGCCGAAGGTCGTGCGCGGCTTCCTGCGCGACGACCTGTTCACCGTGGTGCTCGAACACTTCATGACCGACACCGCCGACCACGCCGACTACGTGCTGCCCGCCACCACGCAGCTGGAACATCTGGACGTGCACACCAGCTACGGCCACACCTGGGCATTGATCAACGAGGCCGCCATTGCACCGGTGGGCGAAGCCAAGCCCAACACGCAGATCTTTCGCGAGCTGGCGCAGCGCATGGGATTCACCGAGGCGTGCTTCACCGACAGCGACGAAGCCATCGCGCGGGTGGCCTTCAAGCAGCAGGTGAGCTTCGATGAATTGCGCGCGAAAGGCTGGGTCAAGCTGCCGTTGCCCGACGCGCCGTTCGCCGACGGCGGCTTCCCCAGCACCAACGGTAAATGCACCATCGATTCGCCGCAGTTCGGTGTGCCCGACCACGTGCCGAACTACGAAAGTGCGGCCAGCGATGCCGAACGCGCGCAGCGGTTTCCGCTGGCGATGATCTCGCCGCCGGCGCGCAACTTCCTCAACTCCAGCTTCGTCAACGTGAAGAGCCTGCGCGACATCGAAGGCGAGCCGCTGCTCGAAATCCACGCCGCCGACGCGCAGCCGCGCGGCATCGCCAGCGGTCAGGCTGTGCGCGTCTTCAACGACCGCGGCAGTTATGTGTGCACCGCCAGGCTGAGCCCGCGCGCGCGCCCCGGTGTCGTCAACGGGCTGGGCATCTGGTGGCGCAAGCTGGGCGCCGACGGCAGCAATGTCAACGAGGTCACGCACCAGCGGCTGACCGACATCGGCCGCGCCCCGGCGTTCTACGACTGCCTGGTGCAGGTCGAGGCAGCGTGACGCGACGGCGCGTGCTGGTGGCGGTGCTGGCGTCGCTGGTGGTTGCCGCGCTGGGGTTGACGGCCGGTTGCAGCAACCTGGGCTACCTGGCCCAGTCAGTGAATGGCCACCTGAGTCTGGTGCGCGCTGCGCGGCCGGTGCCCGACTGGTTGACTGACGCGCAAGCGCCCGAGCCGCTGAAAGAGCGGCTGCGCCTGAGCCAGCGCATGCGCGACTTCGCCGTCACCGAATTGCACCTGCCCGACAACGCCAGCTACCGGCGCTACGCCGACCTGGGTCGAAGTGCGGCGGTGTGGAACGTGGTGGCCGCACCCGAACTCAGCCTGACGCTGAAGACCTGGTGCTTTCCGGTGGTGGGCTGCGTGGGCTACCGAGGCTACTTCGCGCGCGACGACGCCGACGCCGCAGCCGCCCGCTTGCGCGCCGAAGGGCTGGAGGCCAGCGTCTACGGTGTGCCCGCGTATTCGACGCTGGGAAAACTGCCAGGTGCGATGTTCAGCGACCCGCTGCTGAACACCTTCCTGCGCTTCCCCGAAGGCGAACTGGCGCGGCTGATCTTTCACGAGCTGAGCCATCAGGTGGCCTACGCCGCCGACGACACGGTGTTCAACGAATCATTCGCCACCGCAGTGGAGCGCATCGGTGGTGCGCGCTGGCTGGCGCAACAGGGCAGTCCGCAGGCCCGCGCCGACTACGCGGTGTTCGAGGCCCGCCGCAACGACTTTCGTGAGCTGACGCGGCGCTTCCGCGTGCAACTGGACGCGCTGTTCCGAAGCGACGCCGGCGACGCCGACAAGCGCGCCGGCAAGGCGGCGCTGATGCAGCAGATGCGCACCGAGCACGCGAGCCTGAAGGCGCAGGCCTGGGACGGCTACGCGGGCTACGACGGCTGGTTCGCGAATGCCAACAACGCCTCGCTCGGCGTGCTGGCGGCCTACAACGAACTGGTGCCCGAGTTCGACCGCCTGTTCGAGCGCGAGGGCCGCGACTTCATGCGCTTCTATGCGCAGGTGCAACGTCTGGCCGCATTGCCCAAGGCGCAACGACGGGCAGAATTGAGTCACTGAACGGAACGGGTCAATCAAGGAACGCCATGGCAGACATCCACATTTACCGCGCCCACCAACTCGGCCTGCCGCAGGCCCGCAAGATCGCCTGGAAATGGGCCGAGGAGGTCGAGAAAAAGTTCGACATGGAATGCACCGTGATCGAAGGCGAGACCTCGGACACGGTGGAGTTCACACGCGCTGGTGTGAACGGCGCGCTGATCGTGGCGCCCGATCATTTCGACTTGAGCGCGAAGCTGGGTTTCCTGCTGGGCGCCTTCAGCAAGAGCATCGAGTCCGAGATCGAAAAAAACCTCGACGCGCTGCTGGCAGCGGGCAGCAAGCCGGCGGCGAAAAAGAAGGCCGCGAAGAAGTAGTTCATGAGGCCACAAGCTGCAACGGGCAGCGATGACGCTTGCGAGACTGCAGTAGGGACCGGGCGCGCTCGGACCGTGACGGAATCATCTCAGACACGTCGCGTCGACGATATCGATCCGCACGGGGCGGTGACCTTCACGCCCCGGTCATCTCGACGGGCGTCACCACGCGGAAGTTAGCCGAGGTCATCTCGACACCGGGCCGGCCTTGGCGGGACGCCAGGCCCCCAGGCCCCACCTTATCGACTGTTCCTGTCGCCGTGGGTCCCACTCACACCCCGGGATCTGGGCTGGCATTCGGCCTCAGATCGAGGCATCGGCGCTCAAGTTTTCCACCAAGATTCCGAACAATCTCCGAACAGTCGACGCTGTCTCCGACACCGCGACTGAGTTCCAGATTCGCCTCAGTTCTGCGCGCGGGCCCGTTCGAGTCGAGGTCAGCGAATGCGCTGTCGAGACATTCGCACACCGCGCCAACCATCGAGGCCATCGTCATGCCGTCAGCTGTCCCCATTGAATGCCCACCCACCGTGCATCCGCGAACGCTGGGTTGGGTCGGCACCACTGCGCTGGCCATGGGCGGCAGCAACCAGAGCCTGTTCATCTTGGCGGCCTTGTTCGTTGGGCAAGGTGACATCCTTGGCCAGGGCAGTGCGGCCGTGCCGCTCTTGATGGTCGGCCTGCTGCTGGCATGGGCGGCGGCACCGGGGTGGATCGAGCTGGTGCTGATGTTCCCGCACCGGGTCGGCGGCATTGCGGCCACCTGCACCGAGGCGTTTCGTCCCTACAGTCCGGTGTTGGCCAACCTGACAGGCGTGTGCTACTGGTGGGGTTGGGTGCCGACCTGCGGCATCACGGCCATTCTTTCGGCAACAGCGATCCACCAGTGGTATCTGCCCGCTGTGCCGGTGACGGTGCTGGCCATCGGCCTTGTGCTGTTCTTCATGCTGCTGAATCTTCTGGGCATCAAGTGGGTGACGCGGCTGGCGGTACCGGTGGCCAGTGCGTCGGCGTTGCTGGCTTTCGCCTCCGGGCTGGCACCTGTTTTCGCGGGCGACGTCGACTGGCGCATGGCCACGACCTTCGAGCTGACCACGCCGTTCGCCGGCTGGTTCGGGCAGCTGACCGCGCTGATGGCAGGCTTGTACCTGATCGGTTTCGCCGCGCCGGCTTTCGAAGCTGCCGCCTGCCATGTGGGTGAGACCGTCAACCCGAACAAGGCCGTGCCGCGCGCCATGTTGGCCAGTGGCTTGCTGGCCGGTGTGTACTTCGTCGTGCTGCCGCTGGTGTGGCTGGGCACGTTGGGGCCGGTGCCGCTGGGCCAAGACTTGGCCCTGGTGCTCGGGCCCACTTTTGCCCCATGGTTCGGCAATGGGGCCAAGGCCGCTGCCGTCTGGTTCATGGTGTTCAGCATGTTCTCGGGCACGCTGCAGCCGCTGGCCGGCGCGGCGCGCGCCCTGGCTCAGCTTTCCGAAGACGGGCTGTTGCCCCGCAGCCTGGCCCGTCGTTCGCGCACCGACGCGCCGTGGGTGGCCACCGTGCTGACTGCCGCGATGGCGATCCTCTTCCTGCTGATCGGCGACCCGATCTGGCTGATTGCGGCGGCCAACTTCACCTACCTGATCAGCATCGCGTTGCCCAGCGTCGCCGTCTGGCTGCTGCGACGCGACGCGCCCGACATGTCAAGACCGTACCGTGCACCACGCGGAACGGTCGCGCTGGGACTGGCCGCTGCCGTCGTCTGGGGCCTCTCGGCGCTGCTCGGCTTCGAGCAGTTCGGCCTGTCGACCGTGTTGATCGGCCTGGGATTTGCGTACTCGGGATCGGCCCTTTACGCATGGCGCCGCTATGACGACCGCAAGCGTGCCGGCCTTCCAGGCATGGCCAGTTCGCTGCAACTCAAGCTCACCGGGGCCATGATCCTGGTGCTGGTGCTGGATGGCGCCGGTTATCTGCTTGCCGTCAGCAACCTGCCCGATCAGCAGAGTCCGCTGATGACGGCGTTGGCCGACATCTTCGTTGCGGTAGCGACGCTGTCGATCACGGTTGCGCTGGTGCTGCCCGGCATGATCGCGCACTCCGTGACCGAGGTTTCCGGCGCCGCCAAGCGCCTTGCCACGGGAACGTTGGCAGACTTTTCGCGCGCCATGCATGCACTTGCGCGCGGCGACCTGGACGCTGCGCACGCTCGCGTTGACATCACGCCTGTGCGCATCAATACGCGCGACGAAGTCGGCGACATGGCCGTGAGCTTCAACATCCTGCAGGCCGAAATCGGATCGGCCGCCGTCGGACTTGACGGCGCGCGCGAGGGCCTGCGGCAGGCGCGCGGCGATCTGACGGCGGCCAACGCCGATCTAGAGGAGCGCGTGACCGCGCTGCACCGCGCCGAGGAAAAACTCTCGGGTGTGCTCGATTCGATCGACAGCGTGGTGTGGTCGTTTTCACTGACGGACAACAAGCTGCTCTACCTCAATCCGGCGGCCGAGCGCTTGTACGGCCGGCCGGTGCGCGACTTCTTCGAAGACGAAACGCTGTGGATGAGCATCGTCCACCCGGGTGACCGGCTGCGGGTGCGGGACTACCGCTGCGAACAACTCGCGGCAAAGGCCCTGACGCTCGAGTATCGGATCGTTCGCCCCGACGGTAGCGAACGATGGTTGGAGGACAAGGCGAGGGTGATCCGGGGCCCAGGCGGATTGCCGGTGCGCATTGATGGCGTTGCCTGCGACATCTCCGAACGCAGGTCGCATGCCGTGCGGATGGCGTTTCAGGCCAATCACGACGCACTCACCGGGCTGCCCAATCGCAATTTGCTCAACGATCGCATCGCGCAGGCACTGGCGCAGGTGCCGCGCAGCGGTCGGCATGTGGCCGTGTTATTCCTGGACCTGGACGGTTTCAAGTTCATCAACGACAGCTACGGACACCTCTTCGGCGATGTGTTGCTTCGCACGATTGCAGCCCGGCTGGAGGTTGTCGTGCGCGACAGCGATACCGTCGCGCGCCTCGGCGGCGACGAGTTCGTCATCCTGTTGCCCAATCTCGCCGCGCCGGAAGACGCGGTTCATGTCGCTGCGAAAGTGCTCGAAGCATTCAAAGTGCCGATCTCGCAAGACGGCCGTGATCTTCATCTGAGTGCCAGCATCGGCATCAGCGTCTTTCCACGCGATGGTGACAGCGGCGACCTCTTGCTGCAGCACGCGGACGTAGCCATGTACCGGGCCAAGGCCAACGGACGCAACCGGTTCGAGAGCTACTCGAACGAAATGGGCGCTCAGGCGCGCGAGCGCACGGTTTTGGAGAGTGCACTGCGCGTTGCACTCGAGCGCAATCAACTCGAGCTTCACTATCAGCCGCAGTTCGATCGCGCGCGGGGCGCCATCGTCGGCGTGGAAGCGCTGCTGCGCTGGCATCACCCCGAGTTGGGAATGGTGTCGCCGGCACGCTTCATTCCGCTGGCCGAAGAAACCGGACTGATCGTTCCGATCGGCGAATGGGTGCTCAGAACAGCCTGCGTGCAGGCCGCGGCGTGGCATGCAGCAGGCGCGAACGGGTTGTCGATGGCGGTCAACATGTCGGCAACGCAGTTCCAGCAGCAGGACGTTCCGGCGCTGGTGAGCAGCGTGCTGCGCGACACCGGATTTCCGGCGCAATTCCTGGAACTGGAGTTGACGGAGTCGGTGCTGATGCAGGACACCGAAGCCACCGTGGCGTCGGTACGTCAGCTCAAGAACCTGGGCCTGCGCCTGGCGCTGGACGACTTCGGGACGGGGTACTCCAGCCTGAGCTACCTCAGGCGCTTCCCGATGGACGTGCTCAAGATCGACCAGTCATTCACACGCGATGTGACCAGTGACGAGGGGGCAGCATCGATCACGCGAGCGATCATCGCGATGGCCCGCTCGTTGAACATGACCACCGTCGCAGAAGGCGTGGAAACGCAGGAGCAGCTCGACCTCCTGAGCACGTTCGGCTGCGACGTGATGCAGGGGTACTTCCTGGGTCGGCCGCAGCCGGTAGATCGGATCACGGCGTTGCTGAATGACAGACCGCAGTTGGCCGAACGCTGAAGCCGTAGCGTTCAGTCAGAGCGGGTCGCGTCCAAATGAGCCGGTCAAGCCCTTCACTTCAGCGATTCGATCAAGTCCACGTACTCCTGCATCGCCTCGGCGCCGGCCTTGCCCTTCAGCTCGTTCCAGGCGTCCCACTTGGCGCGGCCCACCATGTCGGTGAAGCCGGGCCGCTTGCCCTCCACGTCGCCACCGCTGCCTTGCTTGTACAGCGCGTACAGCTTCAGCAGCGTCGCGTTGTCGGGCTTCTCGGGCAGGCTCTTCGAATCGGCAACGGCTCTTTCGAACTGGGACTTGAGGTCGGCCATGGGGTGTCTCCTGGGGCGGGTTGCTGGGTAGAAATCGGCATTGACGCAGCAGATGCTAACAAGCATCGTCGCCGCTTGGAGCCTGGCTCCCCAAGGAGATTCACCGATGTCCGAAGTCGAAGAGCAGCCCGAGCAGGCCCACGCCGTGCGCCCACCCGAGCGCATGTCGCGGGTCGACACCGCCTGGCTGCGCATGGACAACGACGTGAACCTGATGATGATCGTCGGCGTCTGGCTGCTGCAGCCCGGCATCAGCTACGCCGCCTTGGTCGAGCGCGTCGAAAGCAAGCTGCTGAAGTACGAGCGTTTCCGCCAGAAGGTGGTGCAAGACGCGATGGGCGCGAGCTGGGTGAGCGACGACGACTTCGACATCCACCGCCACGTGCTGCACGAAACGCTGGCCAGGCATCGCGGCCAGTCCGAACGCAGCGCCTTGCAGGAACATGCCGGCGCGCTGGCCAACACGCCGCTCGACCCCGACCACCCGCTGTGGCAGTTTCACCTGATCGAGCACTACGAAGGCGGCAGCGCGCTGGTGGCGCGCGTGCACCACTGCATCGGCGACGGCATCGCGCTCATCTCGGTGATGATGTCCATCACCGACGGCGGCATGGACCCACCCAAGCGCAAGCGGCGCGAGGCGCCCGAGGCGGAGCACGACTGGCTGTCCGACGCCGTCGTCAAGCCGCTGACCGACCTGGCCACCAAGGCCATCGGCATGTACGGCGGCGGGGTGGGCAAGGCGATGGAGATGCTGTCGAACCCGCAGCAAGGCATGTTGGGCTCGCTCGACATGGCGCGCACCGGCGCCAAGGTGCTGGGCGACGTGGCCGCGATGGCGCTGCTTGCCGACGACTCGCCCACGCGCCTGAAGGGCAAGCCGATCGGCCAGAAGATCGTGGCCTGGGGCGAGCCGATGCCGCTCGACCGCGTGAAGATCGTCGGCAAGGCGCTCAACTGTTCTATCAACGACGTGCTGTTGTCGTGCGTGGCCGGCGCCATCGGCGAATACCTGCGCTCGCACGGCGACGACCCCACCGGCCAGGAAATTCGCGCGATGGTGCCGGTGAACCTGCGCCCGATGGAAAAGGCCTGGCAGCTCGGCAACCGCTTCGGCCTGGCGCCGCTGGTGTTGCCGATCGGCATCGAGAACCCGGTCGAGCGGGCCTACGCCGTGCGCAGCCGCATGAGCGAGCTGAAAGAGAGCTACCAGCCGCTGCTGGCCTTCGCCGTGCTGTCGGTGGCGGGGCTGATGATCAAGCCGGTGCAAGACGCCATCCTCGGCATGTTCGCCAAGAAGGCCACGGCCGTGATGACCAACGTGCCCGGCCCCGCCGTGCCGCTCAAGTTCTGCGGCGCCACGCTGCGCCAGAACATGTTCTGGGTGCCTGCATCCGGCAACATCGGCGTCGGCGTCAGCATCCTGTCGTACGGCGGCGGTGTGCAGTTCGGCTTGATCACCGACAAGCAGCTGTGCCCCGATCCGCAGGCCATCATCGACCGCTTCGAGCCTGAGTTCGAGAAGCTGCTGACGCTGACGTTGATGTTGCCTTGGGGCGAGGGCGGTTGACGGCGAAGGCTGGTTTGGTCGTTGCGCGCGGGCTCGGGCCCGCACGTCGGTCGTGGATCGAACGTTCTGCACTGGCCTTCGCGAGCCGACTGCGCTGGACAGCTTCGCAGGTCCTTCGCTGCGTCGGGGCTCAGGCCTGCACGTTGGCGCTTGATCGAACGTTCTGCACTGGCCTTCGCGAGCCGACTGCGCTGGACAGCTTCGCAGGTCCTTCGCTGCGTCGGCTCAGTCCTCCAGCTCCGCTTTCGCCATCTCCACATCCAGCCGCTCCATCGCATCCATCGCGGTGCACGCCGCTGCATCCTCGTAGAGCTTGGTGGCTTCCTTCATTTTCTTGTCGCCTTCCAGCATCACCAGGCCGTTGGCGTACTCGACCATCGCGATCGGTGAGGTCGGGTTGAGCTTGAGCGCGGTCTTGAACATGTTCATGCCGGCGTCCTTGCTGGCGCCTTGGGTGCGGCCGAGCAGCGAGCCCACTTTGTCAATCACCTCGGCGTGGAACGCGCCCAGCGCGATGTGCGCATCGGCGTGTTTGGGTTGCAGCTTGATCGCGGTTTCGAGGGCACCCTTGACCTTGCTGCCCAGGCCTTGCGCCAGCGCCTTGGTGATGCTGATGCCCTGGCTGTAGCGGCCCAGCGCGTAGGCCATGAAGTAGTGGGCGTTCGCGTTGCCGGGCTCAGTGCCGGCCTGCGCTTCGGCGCGGGCAGCGACCTCCTGGAACATCGCGAGCTTGGTCTTCTCGTTCTTCTCAAGGTAGTTGGCGTAGATGGACTGCGCCTTGTTGGCCACGGTGATGCCGCCGTCACCCGCCTTGACGCCGGCCTCGGCCGCTTTCTGGAACTCGCCGGCGTGGAACAGCGCCCACGCGGCCAGCACGGTTTCGTCTTTCGGCAGCGGTTCTGCGTCGCCGGCGTGCAGCCGGGCCCAGTGTTTCTTCAGGGCGGCCGTGTTGAAGGTGTAGTCAGCGGCGTCGTAGGGAAAGGCGGTCCATTTGGCCATCGTGATGTCTCCGTCGGGGTGGTGGTGATCAAGGTTTGGTGTACTGCCCGACCAGGCCGCGCAGGTGGTCTTTTTGTACCGGCTCCAGGTAGGGCATCAGCAGGCTCAGCACGTGATAGGCGCCGCGCAGCAGCGCAGCGCCGGCGTTTTCGGGTTCGAGCGCACGGCGCGGGTCGCGCACGTATTCGTAGCTCAGCCAGTAGGTCAGCACCACCACCATCGCGGTGGCCACCGACTCGGCTTCGCGCAGGTCGATGCGCATGGCGTTGCCGCGGCCCATGCCGTCGAGCACGCTTTGCACGGCGCGCGATTTGTT
>JANNBZ010000239.1:0-15844 GCA_031386065.1 Burkholderiales bacterium | reverse complement strand
TTTGGCCAAGCCTTCTTGCACCAGCCGCGACGCCGTGGGCTCCCAGATGACGGCAGCGTCCAGCTTGCCGGCCCGAAAGCCGCTGGTGATGACTTCGATGTTCTGGTTCAGCACCGCCTCGGGCTTGACGCCTTCTTTCTTGAAGGCTTCCTGCGCGAAGCGGTCAGCGCAACTGCCCAGCGGGATGGCCACGCGCTTGCCGTCCAACCACTTGATGCCTTCTTTGCCACTGGCAAACTTGGGCGCGTCGGGGCGGGCCAGAAAGATGTTGCAGGCATCGCTGCCCAGCCCCACCGAAGCCACGATGCGGATGTCGGCCACGTCTTGCTTGGTGGTCGACACGATGCTGGGCATGTCGCCCACGTAGCCAATGTGCTGCTTGCCGGCCAGCATGGCATTGACGATCACCGCGCCTTGCAGGCCGACCGAGAATTCGACAGTGGAGCCCTTCGGCAGGTACTTCTCGTAGAGCTTTTTGCCGCGCATGATGACGCCCGACCACGACTCGGTGTAGTAGGGCTGGTAGCCGACGACGAGGTTGATCGCCTCGCCCGGCTTGCCGAACTCAAGGTCGCCAGCAAGGGCGATTTGGGGCAGGGCAACACCGAAGCCGAAAGCTGCGGCACAGCCTGCCACCATTGCCCGCACCCGTTGGTTCATGCAAAACGCCATGCTTGTCTCCTTGTTAGCGTCTGAAAGCCAGACCACTTATCGGTACTACACGCTTTTGACTTCGCGAGGCTCGCTCGAGCCGCCCGCCTACTTGTCGCCCTGCGAGCGCAGGTGTTTGGTGATCAACATGGAAAGCCGCCGCATCACCAGATAGCCCGAGGCGGGCTCTTCGGACAGCACACGCAAAACCTCTTCGCCGTTCAGCCGCAACAGCGTCGACTGCTCAATGCAAGTGGCCTTCGCAATGCGGCGCGGTTGGTCCTCAAGCAAAGCGGCCCAACCGAATACCTCGCCCTTGCGCAACATGAAGCCGGCCATGCTGGTGCGGTCTTCGCGCCCGATCACGAACTCAACGCGGCCTGACTCCAGGATGTAGAGATCGTCGGCCGGGTCGCCCAGGTCGTACAGCGTGCTCTGGCTGGCGTGTTCTTCACGGCGCGTCAGGGCGTCCAGGCGCGCAATCACGGCGTCAGAGGCGCCCTTGAACAGTTCCGACACCTTCAGCGCGCTGGCCTGCAGCACGAAAATATCGTCACCTTCGTGCTCGATCTCGAAGCGTTCCAACGGCGCTTCGGCCTGGCCCATCGCATCGCCCGTGGTGATGTCCCATTGCCAAAGATGCTGGTGACAGGTCAGCGTCGAACCGTCGAAGAAGCCTTCGTCCAGACACACATCCTGGTGCGGGCACAGCCCCTGGTAGCCGTAGTAGGTGTCGCCGCCGTTCGCGATCAACACCTTCACGCCCAGCGACGTGTCGTAGCTCTTCATGCCGTTGATCGGAATGTCGCTGGCCTTGCAGATGTGGATGCGCTTCATGACAGCTGCTCAACTGAACTTGTCGTAGCGGATGTTGTTGGTCGACACGCGCGACATCAGCAGCATGCGAATGCTGGCATCCACCGCCGGGGTGGGCCCGGCGATATAGGCCAGCACGCCCTGGTAGCGGCCCTGCATGTGGCGCTCGGCGGCCTGGTGTACGAAGCCGGTGTCGAATTCGAGCAGGGGATGCGCGGCCTGGTCTGCGGCCGAGGCCGTGCCGTCTGACAGTGCGACCGTGACATGCAGCTTGGCACCGCATCGCTGGCGCAAGCTGGACAACACATCCAGGTAGAAGGCGTCCTGCATCGAGCGCACGCCAAAGAACACATCGCCGCTGTGTTCGGCGAAATAGTTCTCGCCAGCTGCGCGCGCCAGGATGGACATCATCCCGGCGATGCCACTGCCGCCGGCAATGCACAAGATGTTCTTGGCGATGGACGGATAGAAAGTGGCGCTGCCAAGCGGGCCGAACAGTTCGACCTCCACACCGTCGCGCAACTGCGAGAACAACCAGTCCGACAGCTGACCGCCGGGCTTCTTCTTCACGACGAACTGGAGCGCCTTCGCGGCGCGCTCGTGGTTGACCATCGACCAGCCACGGTAGCCATCGATACCGGGCACGCGCACCAGCGCAAACTGGCCGGCGTCGAAGTCCATCGGCACATCCACGTCGATGTGCAGGTCCATTACGTCTGGCGTTAGCAGCCTGGTGTTGCGGATGCGGCCTTTGACGGCGGCCGGTACGCACACGCTGGGGTTGAAGTCTTCGACGAAGCTGGCCACCTCAACCGACACATCGCCGCACGCGCTGCACTGGCACATCAAAAAATCGTCCGCATGCTTAAGGTATTTGCGCCCCGGTGCCGCGGGCCAGGCGTCGGTGATCTCGCCCGACAGCCGCCGTGCTTTGCAGGTGCCGCAGGTGCCGCTGCCGCATTCGTAAGGCAAGCTGATGCCCTGGCTCAGACCCGCGTACAGAATCTTCTCAGCCGGCGCCACTTCGAAGTGATGCGCGCGGTTGCGGGCGTTGAGCTGAATCTTCATGGCGCGCTGCTTGGGTGCTGGAAAGCTGCCGGTTCAGAAAGGAATGTGGTAGCCGAAACCCAGCATCCGCGTCTGCAGCCGAACCTCGCGGGCCAGCAGCAAGGGGCCTGCGCCGGCCAGACTGACGAGGTCGTGCAGCTTGGCCACGGCAAACAGCTCGGTTGCGCCGCCGTCGAGCGATGTCTTGAAGACTTGCAAGGCGCTGACGACTTGCGCTTGCTGCGCAGCGGTGTCTTCCTTGACGGTGTAGACGGTGACGTGGCGGGTCAGCGGTGACTGGTCGCTGTTGTGTTTGGGCAAGGTGGTGAACAGCCCCAGCATGCCGGCCTTGTCGTGCTCAAGCCAGACCATGTTTTTGCGAATCTCGGGGCTGTAGGCGGTGATCTTGTAGTGGTAGGCCGGGTCGCACAAATCGAGATAGGCGTTGAACTGCTTGTCGTCCAAGGCCATGCAGGAATTGCAGATGAGTTCGGTGATCGCGTGTCGATGGTCCACGTGCATGCTCAGGTCGGTTGCAGTTGTCGATGCAGGGCTTAAGCGTCCACAGTCGGCTCGGCCGCGTGTGCTGACTGCGGGTCGTGTGCCATGCGCCCCATGCGCTTGCTCCACTCGGCGTAGAAGTGGCGCATGCCGCCCTCGTCGTGAATGGTCATGTTCTCTTCACGGCCGTGCAGCACCCATTTGCTGTCGGTCCGCTCGCGCATCGCCAGGCCCTGGCCGTGAACGCCGAGCAGGTCTTCGTGCAGGTTGCGGCCGAACGGACCCCAGATCTGGTTGTGGTCGCGCACGCGCTCGGCGCGCTGCTCTGGCGTGTCGCTCTTCAGGCCCAGGCCACGGAATTCGATCAGCAGCTTGTTGGGCCCGAGCGGGATGGCAGTGTCCATGCGCAGCACCGATGTGCGCAGGTTGTAGGTCATGCCCGGGAAGACATCTATCAGCACCCAGCCGCCAGGCGCCAGGCCGGGCCAACCGACGCCGCGCGCCTTGCTGCCGTCATAGGCGTCGTACTTGATGGACATCGACCCCACCGAGGCGTGACCGTTCGGATAGCCGGTGTATTTGCGCTCGAAATAGCCCGGCTGCATCATCCCGGTGATGCGGTTGAAGTAGTGCATGTAGTCGTGATAGAACTCGCTGTTCGTGTCGTGCCACAGCTTGTAGTTCGTGTTGACGACGGCCTTGTGATAGTGGAAAACTTCCAGCGGCATGCTCAGGTTTTCTTCCAGCATGCCCATCGCGTCACCGATGTAGTCAGCCAGCGGCCCACTGTCGTCATCGACGTTGACCCACACGAAGCCGCCGTAGCCGATAGCCGTTTTGACTTCGCGCAGACCGGCGTTTTCGCAGGTAAAGCGCTCCTGGTAGCCCTGCTTGGCGCGCGAAATGTCGATGCAGTCGCCCTTGGCGTTGAACGACCAGGCGTGGAAGATGCAGGTGATGCGCTTGGCATTGCCCACCGGGTCGTAGAGCAGCGTGTTGCCGCGGTGCGGACAGATGTTGTAGAAGCTGCGCACCGTCATGTCTTCACCGCGGATGACGATCAGCGGCGCGCCGCTGGGGTGGTTGAAGGTGCGGTAGTCGTAAGCAGCTTGCAGCTCTGATTCGTGGCAGGCAATGATCCAGCACTTGCCGAAAACCTTCTCCTGCTCTTCGCGAAAAATCTGCTCGCTGGTGTAGATCTCGGTGCTGACAAAGTGCGTGTCGGGGAACTGCGGGCGCTCTTTCCACTCGACTGAATTGCGCGACATAGAACTGTCTCCGTGGTGTGCAAGGGCGGTGGCTGCAAGCGGCCCGCGCCGTGGTTGAGGTGCTGCTTGTGAGGCTGTTTGGGGCTGTTGATTGCACGCTCCGTGCCCGCTTGGATCGTTTGAGTTCTCACGCTGTTGGCTTGCCTTGTTGGCGCATTTTTCGAGGGTTAGTCTTGAGTGGTCTGATGACTTCGCGTTTCAAAGCGAAACCAGCCACCGTTTCTTATCGAAACCCCGGCCCGCCGATGTGCGGCGATGCAGTGCCACCGATTACGCGCCGCTAGACGCAGAGACTGGTGCTGCGATGCAGCCGCAGCCGCTGCAAGCCGCGTGGCATCAAGCTTGCTGTTCCTGCTTTGGCGCGCGGTACCGCTGTGCGGCCCGACATCGCGTCACCGCACGCTGCGCGGCACTGCTTGAACCCGATGGCCACTCCCGAAATCTGGCTCCACAAACTGATGCCGATGTTGCGCTGGTGGCCGCTGGTCAACCGGGGCAGCGTGCGGGCGGACCTGATCGCCGGCCTCACCGGCACCATCATCCTGGTGCCGCAGGCTGTCGCCTACGCCAGCATTGCCGGCCTGCCGCCAGAGTACGGTCTGTACACCGCCATCGTGCCGGTCATCGTCGCGGCGCTGTTCGGCTCGTCGATGCATTTGGTCAGCGGGCCGACGGCAGCGTTGTCGATAGTGATCTTCGCCACCATCAGCCCACTGGCCGTGCCCGGCAGCGCCGCCTACATCCAGCTCGTCTTCAGCCTGACATTCATGTGCGGCGTGCTGATGCTGGTGATGGGCTTTGCGCGCCTGGGCTTTCTGGTCAACTTCATTTCGCACAGCGTCGTCATCGGCTTCACCGCGGGTGCTGCCGTGCTCATCGCCGCCAGCCAGTTGAAGAATTTTTTCGGTGTCTCGGCAGCGGCCAGCGCATCGTTCATTGAAACCCTGTCGCGCTTTGCGCAAGCCCTGCCAGGCTTCAATGCGTATGTGTTCAGCGTCGGCGTCGTCACGCTGCTGGCGGGCATAGTCACGCGCAGATACCTGCCGAAGCTGCCGCACATGATCAGCGCCATGCTCGTCGGCAGCGTCTATGCGGCGGCCTTGCAGGCGGTCTTCGGCCATGGCATCGGCGTTGCGACGGTCGATCAGATTCCGCGCAGCCTGCCGCCGCTGTCGATGCCCGCGTTGTCGGTGCAGACACTGCGCGAGTTAGCAGCCATTGCGCTGGCGCTGACCATGCTGTCACTCACCGAAGCGATCGCCATCGCGCGCGCCGTGGCGCTGAAATCAGGCCAGCGCATCGACAGCAATCAAGAATTCATCGGCCAGGGCATGGCAAACCTGCTCGGCAGCTTCGCGTCTGGCTATGTGTCCAGCGGCTCGTTCACGCGCAGTGGCGTCAATTACGCCGCGGGTGCGCAGACGCCGCTTTCGCCCGTGTTCTCTGCGCTGTTTCTGGTGCTGACGCTGATCGCGTTTGCGCCGCTGGTGCGCTTTCTGCCCATCGCGTCGATGGCCGCCATTTTGCTGATGGTGGCCTACTCGCTCGTCGATGTGCGGCACATCAAAAGCATCCTGCGCACCAGCCGGTCCGAGGCCGCCATCCTGCTGGCGACCTTTCTCGCCACGCTGTTCCTGCACCTTGAATTCGCCATCTACGTCGGCGTGCTGTTGTCGTTGATGGTCTTTCTTGAGCGCACCGCGCGGCCCACCCTGCGCAACGCGGTGCCCGCGCCGGGCGTGGGCAGCTACCACTTCATCGCGCAGACGAACGAGCCCGACTGCTGCCAGTTGAAGATGGTCTTCATCGACGGCGCGATCTACTTCGGCGCCGTTGATCATGTGCAGCGCCACCTGCGCGAAATCGACGCCGAGCAGCCGGCACACAAGCACCTGCTGGTGCTCGCACCCGGCATCAACTTTGTCGACAACTCGGGTGCCGAGTTGCTGGCGCAAGAGGCGCGCCGGCGCAAGGCGATGGGTGGCGCGCTGTACTTTCACCGCCTGCAGCCGCCGGTGGTCGAGACACTCGAGCGCGCCGGCAATCTGCAGGATATCGGGCGCGAGAACCTGTTCAGCATTGGCCCCGACGTGATAGCCGCGATCTACCCGAAACTCGACTCCGACGTCTGCCGCACCTGCACGACGCGCATCTTCAGTCAGTGCCAGCAGGCGCTGCCGAATGGTGAACTTCGCACCACCATCCCCCACGGGAACTTCCAGGTCAACCCATGAAGCGCAACGAACCGGTTTCCGACTTCCAGTCCGAGGACATGGCCAAGCTGGAAGTCAAGACGACGACCTGCTACATGTGCGCCTGCCGCTGCGGCATTCGTGTACACCTGCGCAACGGCGAGGTGCGCTACATCGACGGCAACCCCGCACATCCACTCAACCAGGGCGTTATCTGCGCCAAGGGTGCGTCGGGTGTGATGAAGCAAAAGTCGCCGGCGCGGCTGTCAATGCCGCTGCTGCGGCGCCCGGGCACCGAACGCGGTGATGGCGAATTCGACGAGATCGGCTGGGACGAGGTCTTCGCGATGCTCGAAAAGCGCCTGGCCCACATCCGCGCCACCGACCCGAAGAAGTTCGCACTCTTCACCGGACGCGACCAGATGCAGGCGCTTACCGGCCTGTTCGCCAAACAGTTCGGCACGCCCAACTACGCGGCACACGGCGGCTTCTGCTCGGTCAACATGGCGGCCGGAATGATCTACACCATTGGCGGGTCGTTCTGGGAATTCGGCGGCCCCGACCTCGACCGCGCCAAGCTGTTCGTGATGATCGGCACCGCCGAAGACCATCACTCGAACCCGCTGAAGATTGCGCTGTCGAAGTTCAAGCGCGGCGGCGGCCGCTTCGTGTCGATCAACCCGATACGCACCGGCTACTCGGCCATCGCCGACGAATGGGTGCCCATCAAGCCCGGCACCGACGGCGCGCTGCTGCTGGCGCTCATCAACGTCATCATCGACAAAGGCCTGTACGACCGCGAGTTCGTGGCGCGCTACACCAACGGCGGGCAACTGGTGAACCAGACGCCTGACGACGACGACTTCGGGCTGTTCGCGATGGACCCGCAGGGCGATGTGGTCAACCCCGACTACCCGCACAACAAGTTCTGGTGGGACCGCCACAGCGATGCGCTGGTGCCCACCCACACCCCCGGTGCCGACCCGCGGCTGAGCGGCGAATACACACTGCCCGATGGCAAGAAGGTCAAACCGGCGTTTCAACTGCTGGTTGATCGCGTGGCCGGCTACACACCGCAGTGGGCGGCTGGGTTGACCGGCATTCCGGTCGAGACCATCTACAAGCTTGCGCACGAGATGGGCGTGACGGCGCGCGACCACAAGATTCACCTGCCTATCTCCTGGACGGACTCGTGGGGCGTGGAGCACCAAACGGTGACCGGCAACCCGGTCGCCTTTCATGCCATGCGTGGCCTGGCAGCGCACTCGAACGGCTTTCACACCACGCGCGCGCTGGCAATTTTGATGTCGCTGCTGGGCACCATCGACAGGCCCGGCGGCTTTCGCCACAAGGCGCCGTTTCCGCGCGCCATCCCGCCGATTGCCAAGCCACCGAAGGGCCCGCAGGACATCAAGCCGAACAGCCCGCTTGAAGGCATGCCGCTGGGCTTTCCGGCCGACCCCAACGACCTGTGTGTGGACGACGCAGGCCAGCCGGTGCGCATCGACAAAGCCTTTTCGTGGGAGCACCCGCTGTCGGTACACGGGATGATGCACAACGTCATCACGAACGCCTGGCGCGGCGATCCTTACCGCATCGACACGCTGCTGATTTTCATGGCCAACATGGCCTGGAATTCGAGCATGAACACGTCTGACGTGCGCAAGATGTTGATCGACAAGGATGCCGACGGCAGCTACAAGATTCCGTTCCTGGTGGTGTGCGATGCGTTCCAGAGCGAGACCACGGCCTTCGCCGACCTGGTGCTGCCCGACACCACCTATCTGGAACGTTATGACGTGATGTCGATCCTGGACCGCCCGATCTCTGAATTCGACGGGCCGGTGGACGCGGTGCGCATCCCGGTGGTTGAGCCGATGGGGCAGTGCAAGCCGTTTCAGGAAGTCATCATCGAGTTGGCAAGCCGGCTCAAGCTGCCGGCCTTCACCACGGCGGAGGGCACGCGCAAGTTCACCGACTACCCGCACTTCGTCGTCAATTACGAAACCGCGCCGGGCTCGGGCATCGGCTTTTTAGCGGGTTGGCGCGGGTCCGACGGCAGCAAGTCCATCTGCGGTGAACCGAACCCGAAGCAGTGGGAGATGTACGCCAAGAACAACTGCGTTTTTCAGCACCATTTGCCGCCGGCCTACCAGTACATGCGCAACTGGAACAAGGGCTACATGGACTGGACCAAGAGCGTGCGCATGCGGCGTGATGCCGACCCGATCTTGATCCACCTGTATTCCGACGTGCTACAAAAGTTTCGCCTTGCCGCGCAGGGCAAGCGGCCCGGCAAACAGCCCCCCGAGCATCTGCGCAGCCGCGTTGAAACCTACTTCGACCCGCTGCCGTTTTTTCACCAGCCGCTGGAAATGCAAGTCACCGACGGCAGCCTGTACCCGCTGAACGCGGTGACGCAGCGGCCGATGGCGATGTACCACTCGTGGGACTCGCAGAACGCCTGGCTGCGCCAGATTCACAGCCACAACTATTTGTTCGTGAACCCGCTCACGGCGCGCGCGCAGGGCATCAACGACGACGACTGGATGTGGGTCGAGTCGCGCTGGGGCAAGGTGCGTTGCATGTGCCGCTACAGCGAAGCGGTGGAGCCTGGCACGGTGTGGACGTGGAACGCGATTGGCAAGGCAGCGGGGGCCTGGAACCTGGGTCCGCAGGCCAACGAATCGCAGAAGGGGTTTTTGCTCAATCACCTGATCACCGAAGAGTTGCCGTTGCTGGACGGCCGCGCGCCGCTGTCCAACTCCGACCCGGTGACCGGCCAGGCTGGTTGGTACGACGTGCGGGTGCGCATCTACAAGGCCGGCGCTGACGAGCCCGCGCAAACGTCACCGCAGTTCGCGGCGTTGAAGCCTTATCCCGGCACGCGCCCGGTGCGCCGGCTCTGGCAGGCGTATTTCGCCGGCCGGCCGGCAGCGCCCAAACCTTGACTGTTCCTCACTCGCACCTGCCCTGGAGCCTTGTCCCATGACCCAATTGGCGCTAGTCATCGACCTCAACGTCTGCGTGGGCTGTCAGGCCTGCGTGACGAGTTGCAAGTCGTGGAACACCTCGGGCAGCGCCGGTACGCTGGCCGATTTCAGGCCTTACGACGAGAACCCCACCGGCACTTTTTTTAACCGCGTGCAGACCTTTGAGGTGGGTGAGTTTCCCGATACGCAAACGGTGCATTTCCCGAAGTCGTGCCTGCACTGCGAGGACCCTCCGTGCGTGCCGGTGTGCCCCACCGGCGCAAGCTACAAGCGCGCCGAAGACGGCATCGTGCTGGTCGACTTTGACAAGTGCATCGGCTGCGGCTATTGCGCCTGGGCCTGCCCTTATGGCGTGCGTGAACTGGATGAAGCGCGCCAGGTCATGACCAAGTGCACGCTGTGTGTGGACCGCATTTACAGCGACGCGCTGCCGGAAGCCGACCGGCGCCCGGCCTGCGTAATGGCCTGCCCCACCAACGCGCGTTTGTTCGGTGATGTACACGACCCGGCGTCAGAGGTATCGACCGCGATCCGCGAGCGCGGCGGCTACCAGCTGATGCCGGAATGGGGCACGCAGCCGTCCAACCACTACCTGCCGCGCCGCAAGACCGTCATCAACATTCGCGCAGACGAACTGGTGCGGGCCGACAGCCCGAAGAAGCTGGACATCGCCGTGCCGCAGCCGGGCGCAAAGCCGCGCTCGACGCTCGACGACGCGAGCAACTTCGGCGGTTGATCGGCGCACGCGCACCCCGCACGCGCACGCGCACCCGCACCCCGCACCCCGCACCCGCACCCCTTGCGCTTTCGACCCGAGCCGCCATGCACCCAGGTTTTTCAGTCATCTTCCTGACCACCCTCATCGGCGCCGGCCAGGGCCTCTTTCTCGGCTTGTATGCGGCGGAAATTGCCGCGCTGCTGCGCATCACCCCGGTGCAGCAGGGCAGCGGCTTCTTCGTCTGGGGCAGCGCGCTGGCGCTGGCCTTCACCGGGCTGGGCGCTGTCGCATCGCTGTTTCACCTGGGGCACCCGGAGCGGGCCTGGCGGGCACTGGCAATGTGGCGCACGTCGTGGTTGTCGCGCGAGGGCATTGCGCTGCCCGCGTTCATGGCGGCGGTGTTCGCTTATGCACTCGGGCATCAGTTCGGCTGGAGCGCCACGCCGGTGATCGGCGCGGTCGCGGCGCTGTTGTGCCTGACGCTGTTCGTCTGCACCGGGATGATCTACGCCTGCATCAAGTTCTTGCAAGAATGGGCCAGCCCGCTGACGATCGCCAACTACATGGTGCTGGGCTGTGCCTCCGGCCTCACGCTGGCGAGTGCGTATGCGGCGTTCACACCTGCCACTGCTGACGGCCTGGTGGCCGCGCCTGTGACGGCATTCACAGCGGCGGCCATCGCCTTCACGCTGCTGGGCTTGGCCACCCGAACGGCCTCGCTGCTGCGCAACAGCCGCATCAAGCACAAGTCGAGCTTGCAGTCGGCCACCGGCATCCACCATCCGCGCATCAAACAAACGTCGCAGGGCTTTATGGGCGGTTCGTACAACACGCGCGAGTTCTTCCACGGCCGCAGCCGGGTGCTGCTGCGCAGCATCAAGTGGGGCTTCCTGTTGCTGGCCTTCGTGGTGCCGCTGCTGCTGCTGGGCATCGGCTTGCGCAGCGGCTCGGCCGTTGCACTGTGCCTGGCCTTCGTGGTCCAGTACACCGGCCTGCTTGCCGAGCGCTGGTTCTTTTTCGCGCAGGCCAATCACCCGCAGAACCTGTATTACCAGGCAATTTCTTAGGTGCCTGCGGTGGCCATCGCTGCGGCGCCGTGCTGATGGTGGCGCTCTGCGCGGCAGCACTGCTGGTCGGCATCTTGATCGGCAGCGTGGGCGTCGGCGGCATCCTGCTGATTCCCGCGCTTGAGCTGCTCACACCGTTGAAGGTGCAGGGGGCGATGGCCACCGCGCTGTTCACCTTCATCTTCACCGGCATCGCGGGCACCTGGTTGTTCCAGCGCCGCGGCAGCATCAACTGGACGCTGACTACGCCCTTGTGCCTGGGCGGCGCGCTGTTCGGCGTGGTCGGCGCCTGGGCCAACGCCCGGCTTGACGCGACGGTGCTGGCGCTGATCCTGGCAGTGCTGATCGTGGCCGCCGGCGCGTACACGCTGTTCAGCGGCGGCGTGCAAGGCCCAGCCCGTTTCCACCACCGGCCGCGCCTGCAGCAAGCGCTGCTGTTCGCCATCGGCGCAGCGACAGGTTTCGGCTCGGGCCTGACCGGGGTCGGCGGGCCGGCGCTGGCGGTGCCGATGCTGGTGCTGTGCGGATTCCCCGCGCTGGCCGCCATCGGTGCCAGCCAGGTCATCCAGATCGTCGCGTCCGTCTCGGGCAGCGCCGCCCATCTGGCGCACGGCAGCGTCGACCTGCGGCTGGCTGCGTTGCTGACGCTGTTCGAGGTGCTTGGCGTGACCATCGGCGTGCGGCTGGCGCATGCCGTCAATGCCCGCTTTCTGCGCCGTGCAGTTGGGCTGTTGTGCGTCGCGGTGGGAAGCGGGCTGCTGATACGGCTGTTGTAGCGATGGCTCCGGTGGGCCGGTGCGCCGCGTTCGTGCCAGGTCGGCGGCCGAGCCTTTTAGCCGCCGGCAAACGCCGTCAAGGTGCCTGTGATCAGGCGGTTGAGTTGCGTCATCAGGCGGTAGCCCAGCGTGTGGTCCTGCTCCATCAGCCCGATCAAAGCGGCACCGTCGATGACGAGAAAGCGGCACGGCGCCAGGCACGATGCGGTGGCGATGCGCACATTGCAGTTGGGCGTCAGCGCCGCCCAGCCGAACACATCGCCGCGGCGCAGGATGTCTCCGACATTGGCGTTGCGGCCACCGAAGCCGATGGCATGCCTGACCATGCCGCGCACCAGCACATAGACCAGCTTGGCCGGGTCCCCGGTGCGGTAGACCTGCTGCCCCTCGGCGCAATCTTGCACCTCGCTGATGGCCGCCACGCGCTCAAGCTGGCTCGGCGTGAGATCGCCAAAGAAGCCGGTCTGGGACAGCAGCACGGCGGGCGCCATGGCCTCAGCAAATTCGTTCGTCATGGGCTGGCTCCGGCCGGCGTACCCGGCAACTCATTGCTGTGGACGTCTTCGTTGACGCGCGCTGTGTCAGCGCCCGCGCCGCCATGTTCTTGCTGCCGGTACATGCCCCATTCGCGCCGCCGCACCCACAGCGCCTTGCGGCCAATGCCCAGCAGCGCGGCCAGTTCGGCCTCACCGTACTGATCTTGATGCAGCAAGATGATTTCCTTGGTGTAGTCCTCAATCGACAGCGGCAGCCCACTGCCCTTGGGTACGGCCACTGCCTGGGCGGGTGCGGAGATCATCTCCTCAAGGTCGCTGAGCGTCAGCACGTCCGAGTCGGCCAAGATGACGGCGCGCTCGATAACGTTCTGCAACTCCCGCACATTGCCCGGCCACGGGTGGCGGTACAGAAACTCCACAAACTCCTTGTGCATGCGCGTCACCGGGCTGGCGAACTTCAGGCAAAACTGGCGCATGAAATGGCGCGCCAACAACTCGATGTCGGCGCCGCGCTCGCGCAGTGGCGGCACATGGATGGTGATGACGTTCAGGCGGTAGAACAGGTCGGCCCGAAAACTGCCGCTTGCCGCGCTGTCTTTGAGGTTGCGGTTGCTCGCCGCGACGAAGCGCGTGTCGGTCAGGTAGCTCTGCTGGGACCCCAGCGGCCGCACCTGCCGCTCTTGCAGCACGCGCAGCAGCTTGACCTGCACATTCAGCGGCATCTCTGAGATCTCGTCGAGAAACAGCGTACCGCCGCTGGCTTCGCGGATCAGTCCTTCTCTGGCGCTGGTGGCCCCGGTGTAGGCACCCTTGTCATGTCCGAACAATTCCGATTCGATGAGCTCGGCCGGGATCGCGCCGCAATTCACGGCAACGAAGGGGTGGTGCGCGCGGCTGCCGCCGAAATGGATGCCCTGCGCCACCAGTTCCTTCCCCGTACCGCTTTCGCCCTGGATCAGCACATTGGCCTCTGTCGCCGCCACGCGCTGGACCATCGCCAGCAGGCGTTTGACGCCATCGCTTTCGCCGATGATGGTGTGCTGTGTGAGGGCCTTTTTCAGGCTGCGCTTGAGCGCCGCGTTTTCCATGCGCGTGTGGCGTTGCGCCAGCGCGCGTTCGACGGAAAACAGGAAATCGTCGTTGTCGAAAGGCTTGATGATGTAGTCGTTGGCGCCGCGCCGCAGCGCTTCGATGGCACTTTCGACAGACGAAAAGCTGGTCATCAAAATGACCTGCGTCTCAGGGTACGCCGCCTTCGCTGCCGCCACGATATCCAGCCCGCTGGCATCGGGCAGACGCAGGTCAGTGATCACCAGGTCGAACTCGCGCCGCTCGATCTGGGCCAGCCCGTCGCGGCCCCCGCGTGTGATGACGCTGGCGTGGCCTGCGCGCTCGAGCAGCATCTCAACGCAGTCGCCAATGCCGCGGTCGTCGTCGATCACCAGAATCTGCTTTGCCGGGCGCAGCAGCGTGCTGTCGGCAGACTTGCCCTCCATCACGCCCGCCCCTTGGGCAGCGTCACGCAAAACGCGGCCCCCTGCGGCGAGCTGTGCCGCAGCCCAATGCTGCCGCCATGCTCGTGCGCAATCTCGGTGCAGATTGCCAGTCCCAGCCCAGTGCCGTGCTGGTCTGCCTTGGTGGTGAAGAAGGGCTCGAAGATGCGGGTTGCAAGCGCAGCGTGTACGCCCGGGCCGGTGTCGGTAACCAGCACTTCGATCATCGCGCCGGCATTGCGGGTAGCGATGCGCAAGCTGCCGCGGCCAGCCATGGCCTGCACCGCATTCACGAACAGGTTGAGGAAAATCTCGCGGGCCTGGCCGGTATTGCCAAACACCATGGCGCTGGGGTCGGGCAAGTGGTGCAGTTCGATGTCATGCAGCAGACCTTCATGGCGCAGCACGTGGCACGCCTCCTCGATCGCGTCGTCGATGGCGAAGCAGTAGCGGGGCTCGTCGCCAACCCGCGAGAACCTCACCAGCCGCCGCGAGATGTCCAGGATGCGCTTGACGTTGATGGCGATGTTGTCCAGCCCCTTGGCCAGCAGCGCCGGGCTTGGCGCCTGCTCGGCGCGCAGTATCTGCACGATCGAGTGCAAGGCCGTCAGCGGGTTGGTCACTTCATGGCACACGCCGGCCACCATGAACCCGAGCGACGCCAGCCGGGCGGTCTGGATGTCGGCGGCCTGCAATTGGCGCAAATCGGTCTGGTCGACGACCACCAGGCAGGCGCCCCAGGCCGTGCGCCGCAGATGGATACGCTCGTAGGCCAGCACACCCGAGCGGAGCGTGCGCGTGCTGTCGGCCTCTTGCGGTGTCAACCAAGGCACGCTGCCGCGCAGCAGGCTGAGGTAGTGCGTGGCGCGTTCACGCAGGGGTGCATTGGCTGCATCGGCTGCTTCAGGGCGCAGGCCAGCGCCGCGCTCGTCACTGACGGCGAGCACCGTGCCGTCCTCGCCCAGCATCAGGGTCGGCCACGGTGTGGCCGAAAAAATCTGCTCGAACAATTCGTGCAGCTCGCGATGGCCTGTCGTCGCCAGCAACCGAGAATTTGACTGATTGGTAGGCACGTTCCAATATAAAAGCGCACTGACCGGGCCGCAATAGAGACCGACCCACGCGGATCATCGCGCTGGGGTTCAGTCGGCTCGGTGCCGCACCGTCGAGGGTCTTGCGCACTTTGAGCACCACCGTACTCAGCCCGCCGCTACCTCACGCCAGTTCGAGAATGCTCCAGCCGCTGCGGCGCGCTTGGGCACGCAAGTGTTCGTCAGGGCGCAACGCCACCGGCATCGAAACGGCGCAGAGCAAAGGCAAATCGCTGACCGAATCGGAGTGGAACCACGAGCGCTCCAGCGTGGCTGGGCTCAAGCCTGATCGCCCCGGCCGGGCCCTCAGCCAACGGTTCACGTGTGTAAGCTTGTGCTCGCCGTAACACGGCTCAGCGTCGATCTCGCCGGTGAGCGCAGCGCCTGCGCATCCATCCTCCGTGGCGGCCTGCGTCGCCAGCAGTTGATCGATGCCGAACAGGCGCGCGAAGGGCTCGGCGATCAGCCGCCACGATGGCGTCGTCACGGTGCCGTTCGCCCCTGCTGATGTTGCGCGCGGTCGCGGCCCAGGCCGGGTCTTCGAGCAAGACAGAACGCATCACGCCGGGCAGCGCACCATCGGCCAGGGGCGGCGTGGCCCAGCGGCCGTCGACCTTGACGAAGACCGAACTTCGGACGCTCTCGACCCGCCGGCCGTCGGCGGTGAAGAACAAGCTGTCGAACACACCGGCGTCGCAAACTCATCCAGTGCGACGCTGGTGAAATATCCGGGT
>JANNBZ010000173.1:0-12794 GCA_031386065.1 Burkholderiales bacterium | reverse complement strand
CTTCAGGCTGATGGTCTTCGAGGTGACGAACTGCGCGTACAGCCAGGCGGCGGCCACCTTGTTGGGGTCGTGGTCCTTGAAGAAGGTCCACGAGCCCACGTCCTGGTAGCCGTTTTGCATGCCCTGTTTCCAGTACGGACCGTTCGGGCCGGGGGCCATGCGCCACTTCGGTGTGCCGTCGGCATTCACGACCGGCAGGCCCGGCTTGATCATGTCGGCGGTGAAGGCGGTGTACCAGAAGATCTGCTGCGCGATCTGGCCCTGCGCAGGCACCGGACCGGCTTCGCCGAAGGTCATGCCGATGGCTTCTTTCGGCGAGAACTTCTTCATCCAGTCGATGTACTTCGTCAGCGCGTAGACGGCCGCCGGCGAATTGGTGGCGCCGCCGCGCGCAACCGACGCGCCCACCGGCGTGCACTTGTCGTCGCCCACGCGAATGCCCCACTCGTCGACCGGCATGCCGTTCGGGATGCCGATGTCGGCGGTGCCGGCCATCGACAGCCAGGCATCGGTGAAGCGCCAACCCAGCGACGGGTCTTTCTTGCCGTAGTCCATGTGGCCGTAGATCGGCTTACCGTCTATGTTCTTCACGTCATTCGTGAAGAAGGCGGCGATGTCTTCGTAGGCGCTCCAGTTCAGCGGCACGCCCAGGTCGTAGCCGTATTTCTTCTTGAACTGCTCCTGCAGTTCCGGCTTGGCGAACAGGTCGGCGCGGAACCAGTACAGATTGGCGAACTGCTGGTCGGGCAGCTGGTAGAGCTTCTTGTCGGGGCCGGTGGTGAAGCTGGTGCCGATGAAGTCTTTCAGGTCGAGGCCGGGGTTGGTGAACTCCTTACCGACGCCTTCCATGTAGTCGCTCAGCGCCAGGATCTTGCCGTAGCGGTAGTGCGTGCCGATCAGGTCGGAGTCGGAAATCCAGCCGTCGTAGATCGACTTGCCTGACTGCATCGAGGTCTGCAGCTTCTCGACCACGTCACCCTCTTGGATGATGTCGTGCTTGACGTTGATGCCGGTGATTTCGCTGAAGGCTTTGGCCAGCGTCTTGCTCTCGTATTCGTGCGTGGTGATGGTCTCGGACACCACCGAGATGTCGGTCACGCCCTTGGCCTTGAGCTTGGCGGCGGCGTCGATGAACCATTTCATCTCGGCGGCCTGCTGGTCTTTCGACAAGGTCGACGGCTGGAACTCGCTGTCGATCCATTTCTTCGCCGTCGCCTCGGCGCCGGTGGCGGCCGGGGCTGCGGCCACCGACGCCGCAGCCGAGGCCGGTGCGGGCGTGGTGACGACGACTACTTCGTCTTTCTTGCCGCATGCGGACAAGGTCAGAACGACCGCCCCCACGGCGGTCAGTGCATACATCGATGACATTCGTTTCATTTCTGGTCTCCTCGGAAACTTCCCGTTGATTGATGGGGCGTGCCGGTTGGGAAGGATTGGCCGGCTGCCATTCGGTAAAAAATCGTGGGCGCTAGCCCTTGCGCAAGATCAGCCCCAGCAACAGCATCGACACCACGAAGCTGATCCAGATCGACGGCTCGCTGGCCAGGCCGAACCAGCCGACCATTTTTTCGCTGACGGCCACGAAGGCCAGGTTCACATAGGCCGCCGACAACAGGCCGATGAACAGCCGGTCGCCGCGCGTGGTGACGATCGGCAGGAAGCCCTTGCGCGCAATCGTCGGCGACTTGATTTCCCACACGGTCATGCCCGCCAGCATCAGCACAATGCAGGTGAAGAACACCGCCACGGGCGTAGTCCAGGCCATCCAGGTGAACATCAGACTCTCCCCATCGCAAACCCCTTGGCGATGTAGTGCCGCACGAACCAGATCACGATGGCGCCGGGCACGATGGTCAGCACCCCCGCGGCCGCCAGCACGCCCCAGTCCATGCCCGACGCGCTGACGGTGCGCGTCATCACCGCGACGATGGGCTTGGCGTTGACGCTGGTCAGCGTGCGCGCCATCAGCAACTCGACCCAGCTGAACATGAAGCAGAAGAACGCCGCCACGCCCACGCCAGCCTTGATCAACGGAATGTAGATCGTGAGGAAGAAGCGCGGGAAAGAATAGCCGTCGATGTAGGCCGTCTCGTCGATCTCGCGCGGGATGCCGCTCATGAAGCCTTCCAGAATCCACACCGCCAGCGGCACGTTGAACAGCAGGTGCGCCAGCGCCACCGCGATGTGCGTGTCCATCAGCCCCAGCGTGGTGTAGAGCTGGAAGAACGGCAGCAGGAAGACGGCCGGCGGCGTCATGCGATTCGTCAGCAGCCAGAAGAACACATGCTTGTCGCCGAGGAAGCTGTAGCGGCTGAACGCATACGCCGCCGGCAGCGCCACCGCCAGCGAGATCACCGTGTTGATGGCCACGTAGATCAGCGAGTTGATGTAGCCCGAGTACCACGACACGTCGGTGAAGATGGTCTTGTAGTGGGCCAGCGTGAAGTGCTTGGGCCACAGGCTGAAGGCGGCCAGGATCTCCTCGTTCGTCTTGAACGACATGTTGACCATCCAGTACACCGGCAGGATGGCGAACACGAGGTAGAGCACCAGAAACACGGTGCGCTTCTTGAAGCGGCGCTCATCCATGACCAGCCTCCGCTTTATCCGCCGTGCCGACCCGCTGCATCCAGTTGTAGAGGATGAAACACAGCAACAGGATGATCAGGAAATAGATCAGCGAGAACGCCGCCGCCGGGCCGAGGTCGAACTGACCGACGGCTTTTTGCGTCAGGTACTGGCTCAGGAAGGTGGTCGCGTTGCCGGGCCCGCCGCCGGTCAGCACGAAGGGTTCGGTGTAGATCATGAAGCTGTCCATGAAGCGCAGCAGCACCGCGATCATCAGCACCCCGCGCAGCTTGGGCAGCTGGATGTAGCGGAACACCGCGAGCTTGCTGGCGCCGTCGATGCTGGCAGCCTGGTAGTAGGCGTCGGGAATCGCGCGCAGGCCGGCAAAGCACAGCAGCGCCACCAGCGGCGTCCAGTGCCACACGTCCATCAGTAGCACCGTCAGCCAGGCGTGCGTGGCGTTGCCGGTGTAGCTGTAGTCGATGCCCAGCTTGAGCAGCGTGGCGCCCATCAGGCCGATGTCGGTGCGGCCGTAGAGCTGCCAGATGGTGCCCACCACGTTCCACGGAATCAGCAGCGAAATGGCCACCAGCACCAGCACCGCCGACGACTTCCAGCCCGTTGCCGGCATGGCCAGCGCCAGCGCGATGCCGAGCGGAATTTCCACCAGCAGCACCGCCAGCGAGAACGTGATCTGCCGCAGCAGCGCGCCTTGCAGGTCGTCGTCGCGCATCACCGCCTTGAACCACTCGGTGCCGACGAAAATGCGGCGCTCGGGCGAGATGATGTCCTGCACCGAATAGTTCACCACCGTCATCAGCGGCAGCACGGCCGAGAACGCCACGCACAGCACCACCGGCAGGATCAGCCACCACGCCTTCTGGTTGACCGGCTTCATGGTGCGACCCCCGCGATCAGTTCGTCGTTGCGGTAGAAGCAGGTGTGCGTGCCGACCAGGCTCAGCCACACCGCGTCGCCGATCTTCGGCACCGCGTGGTCGGTGCCCAACCGGGCGCGCACCAGCGGCGCGTCCACGCCGTCGCCGACACGCGCGCTGAGCAGCCAGTAGGTGCCGATGTCCTGCGCCTGCGTGACGACGGCGGGCACCGCGCCCGGCGCATCGGCCGCCGCCAGCGCCACGTATTCCGGCCGCACGCCCAGCGTGATGGCGGCGCTGCCGTCGAGTTGGTGGTGCGCCGCCATCACGCGCCGGCCGGCCACGCTGACCCCCGACGCGTCGGCCTGCGCCGGCAAGAAATTCATGCCGGGCGAGCCGATGAAGTGGCCCACGAAGGTGTGCTGCGGCCGCTCGAACAGGTCGGATGCGCTGCCGATCTGCACCGCGCGGCCACGCGTCATCACCACCACCTGCTCGGCGAAGGTCAGCGCCTCGACCTGGTCGTGCGTGACATAGATCAGCGTCAGCTTCAGCTCGTGGTGAATCTGCTTCAGCTTGCGCCGCAGCTGCCACTTCAGGTGCGGGTCGATCACGGTCAGCGGCTCGTCGAACAGCACCGCAGAAACGTCTTCGCGCACCAGCCCGCGGCCGAGCGAAATTTTCTGCTTCGCATCTGCCGTGAGGCCGGCGGCGCGGGTGTTCAGCTGCGCGCTCATCTCGAGCATCTCGGCGATCTGGCCGACGCGCTGCTTGATCTTGTCGGCGGCGACGCCCCGGTTGCGCAACGGAAAGGCCAGGTTCTCGGCCACCGTCATGGTGTCGTAGATGACCGGGAACTGGAACACCTGCGCGATGTTGCGCTGCTGCGGCGTGCGCGCGGTCACGTCGACGCCGTCGAACTTCACGCTGCCCTGCGACGGTTTCACCAGCCCCGAAACAATGTTCAGCAGCGTCGTCTTGCCGCAGCCCGACGGGCCGAGCAGCGCATACGCGCCGCCGTCGCGGAAGCTCATCTTCAACGGCAGCAGCGCGTAGTCCTCGTCGCGCTGCGGGTTGGCTTTGTAGGCGTGCGCCAGGTCGAGGTCGATGCGGGCCATGTCAGTTCCTGTTTGGCGCAACGAGCAAGTCGCCCGACGCATCGAACACATAGGCCTGCGCCGGGTCGAGATACAGCGTGACCGCCTCGCCGAGTTCGAACACATGCACGCCGGTGAGCTGCGCCACCACTTCGCCGATGGTCGTGTGCACATGCACATACGTGTCCGACCCCGAGATCTCGGCCAGCTCGACCTTGCCCGGCAGCGCCAGGTCGCCGGCCCGCTGCGTCACGCGCAGCGCACCGGCACGCACGCCGACGGTGAGCGCTTGCGAGTGCTGGGCCGGCAGCGCCACGGCCAGCTTCAAACCGCCGTGCATCGACACGCCCGCAGCGTCGGCGTGGCTGGCAATCAGGTTCATCGGCGGGTCGCTGAAGGCGCGTGCCACACGGATCGACTTCGGGTGGTGAAACACCTCGGCCGTCGGCCCGTATTGCAGCAACTCGCCGGCGTCCATCACCGCGGTGTAGCCGCCCAGCAGCAGCGCTTCGGTGGGCTCGGTGGTGGCGTAGACCACGGTCGACTGGCCGTTCGCGAAAAGTTGCGACAACTCGTCGCGCAACTCCTCGCGCAGCTTGTAGTCCAGGTTCACCAGCGGCTCGTCGAGCAGCATCAGCGGCGCGTTTTTTGCCAGCGCGCGCGCCAATGCCACGCGCTGCTGCTGGCCGCCGGAAAGTTCAGCCGGCAGGCGCTGCAAGAAGGGCTCGATGTGCAGCTTGGCGGCGAGTTCGTTGACACGCGCATCGATGTCGCGTTTGGCAACCGCGTCCTTGCGCAGCTTCAGCGGCGAGGCGATGTTGTCGGCCACCGTCATCGAGGGGTAGTTGATGAACTGCTGGTAGACCATGGCCACGTTGCGTTCGCGCACCGGCATGCCGGTCACGTCGACACCGTCGGCCAGCACGCGGCCCCTGGCCGGTGTGTCCAGGCCGGCCATCACGCGCATCAGCGTGGTCTTGCCGGCCTGCGTGGCGCCGAGTAATACCGTCACCGCCAGCGGCACCAGGGCCAGGTCGAGCGGGTACAGCCAGGTCTGCGCGCCGACCCGCTGTTCGATGCGTTCGAGCTTCAGTTCCATGTGCGCTCCGGGCGGGTCGTGGCCGCAGCCGCCTCGTTGCGGCCCCAGTGCGCGTTGCACCACGCCGCCACGGCGGCGCGCTGCGCCGCGCTGTAGTGCAGGCCGAGCTTGGTGCGCCGCCACAGCACGTCGTCGGCGCTGCGCGCCCACTCCTGGTCGCACAGGTAATTCAGTTCGACCTCGAACAGGCCGGGCGCCACTTCCTCGCCGAGTTCGCGGCCGTCGCCGAGCAGCTTCTCCAAGCGGGCGCCGTAGCCGCGCGCCAGCCGGTGCGCCACGCTGGCCGACAGTTGCGGATAGCGTTTGGCGACGGCCGACACGAAGCGGTCGAACTGGTCGACACCGCCCGGCCCGGCCCAGGCGCTGAGGTCGCCGCCGGGCAGGAAGGCGCCGTGTGTCCAGGCGCCTTTGGCGTGCGCCAGCGGCGCGGCCAGCAGGTCGGCGGCTTCTTCGGCCAGCTTGCGGAAGGTGGTGATCTTGCCGCCCCACACCGACAGCAACGGCGCCTGCGCGGTGTCCAGGTCGAGCAGGTAGTCGCGGGTGACGGCAGACGGGTCGCCCGACTCGTCGTCCAGCAGCGGCCGCACGCCCGAATAGCTCCAGACCACGTGCTCGGGGCGCACCGGCAGCGCGAAGTAGCGGCTGGCCTGTTCGCACAGGTACTGCGTCTCTGCAGCGTCAATGCGGGCCTGGCCGACGGCACCGTGGTGCTCGACATCGGTGGTGCCGATGAGGGTGAAATCGCGCTCGTAGGGGATCGCGAAAATGATGCGCTTGTCAGGGTTCTGGAAGATGTAGGCGTGGTCGTGGTCGAACATTTTCGGCACCACGATGTGGCTGCCCTTGACCAGCCGCAGCGATTTCGACTGCGGCAGATGTGCATGCTCGCCCAGGAACTGCGCCGCCCACGGCCCAGCCGCGTTGACGAGGGCGCGCGCGGTCACGCTGCGCCGCTTGCCGGTGGTCGATTCCAGTTGCACCTGCCACTGCGCCGCGCTGCGCTGTGCATCGACGCAGCGCCAGCCGGTCAGCACGGTGGCGCCGTGCTCGCGCGCGTCGATCGCGTTCAACACCACCAGCCGCGCATCGTCGACCCAGCCGTCTGAATAAACGAAGCCTTTGCTGAACAGCGGCTTCAGCGGTTGGCCTGCCGCGTGGGTTCGCAGGTCGACCGTGGTCGAGCCCGCCAGCAGCTCGCGCCTGGCCAGGTGGTCGTACAGAAACAGGCCGATGCGGATCATCCACACCGGGCGGGTGCCCGGGTCGTGCGGCATCACGAAGCGCAGCGGCCACATGATGTGCGGCGCGCTTTTCAGCAGCACCTCGCGCTCGGCGAGCGACTTGCGCACCATCGCGAACTCGTAGTACTCCAGGTAGCGCAGGCCGCCGTGAATCAGCTTGGTGCTGCTCGACGAGGTGTGCGCCGCCAGGTCGTCTTTCTCGCACAGCAACACGCTCAGGCCGCGCCCGGCCAGGTCGCGCGCAATGCCGGCGCCGTTGATGCCGCCGCCCACCACCAGCACGTCGCAGGCATGCGCAGGCGCGCCGGCTGGCGCTGCCGGCAGGATGGCGGTCTGACGTGTGGGATCGGGTCCGTTCAAGCGGTCTCCTGGGCGCGGCGTTGCACTTTTCTTGTGCGCCGGTGAATGTTCGTTTTGATTCGTTTGCGTTTTTCTACTTTCCATTTTTAGCGGAATAGTTCACGACGCGCAAGCGCGGTTTCCTCAATGGCGTGCGGTTCGGGCCGCGCTACCCTGCGGCCATGCCTTTGTCGCCAGCCGCCGCCGCATGACTCCGAACCCCCGCCAGGCCTTGTTGTTGAACGAAGTGCGCGCACGCGGCTCGGTGTCGGTGGAGTCGCTGTCCGAGCAGTTCGAGGTGACCTTGCAGACGGTCCGGCGCGACGTGAAGCTGCTGGCCGACGCCGGCCTGCTGGCGCGCTTTCACGGCGGCGTGCGGGTGCCCAGTTCGACCACCGAAAACATCGAATACCTGCAGCGCCAGTTGCTCAACGAAGCGGCCAAGCAGCGCATCGCGCGCACCGTGGCGGCGGCCGTGCCGGCGGGCTGTTCGCTGATCCTGAACATCGGCACCACCACCGAAGCCATCGCGCGCGAATTGCTGCGCCACAAGGGGCTGCGCGTGATCACCAACAACCTGAACGTGGCCGCGATCCTGTCCGACAACCCCGAGTGCGAAGTGATCGTGGCCGGCGGCGTGGTGCGCTCGCGCGACCGCGGCATCGTCGGCGAAGTGACGGTCGACTTCATCAAGCAGTTCAAGGTCGACATCGGCCTGATCGGCATCTCGGGCATCGAGGCCGACGGCACGCTGCGCGACTTCGACTTCCGCGAGGTGAAGGTGGCGCGCGCCATCATCGAACACTCGCGCGAAGTCTGGGTGGCGGCCGACCACAGCAAGTTCAACCGGCCGGCGATGGTCGAGCTGGCGCGCTTCGACGACGTCGACATGCTGTTCACCGACGCACCGCCCCCCGCGCCGTTCCCGCATTTACTGACGGCCGCCGGCGTGAACTGCGTGACGTGCAGCGCCTGAGCCACGGCACACCAGGACCCCACCATGACCGCACAAAAATACCTGCTCGCCCTCGACCAGGGCACCAGCAGCTCGCGCAGCATCGTGTTCGACGCACGCGGCCAGATCGTCGCGATGGCACAGCGCGAGTTTCGCCAGATCTACCCGCAGCCAGGCTGGGTCGAGCACGACCCGGCCGAGCTGTGGAGCACCCAGCTCGCCACCGCGCAAGAGGCGCTGGCCAAGGCCGGCCTCAGCGCCGGCCAGCTCGCCGGCATCGGTATCACCAACCAGCGCGAGACCACCGTGGTGTGGAATCGAAGCACCGGCCAGCCGATCTACAACGCCATCGTCTGGCAGGACCGGCGTGCCGAACCCACCTGCGCCGCGCTGCGCGAGCGCGGGCTGGAGCCCACCTTTCGCGCCAAGACCGGGCTCATCGTCGATGCGTATTTTTCAGGCACCAAGCTGAAGTGGATTCTGGACACCGTGCCCGGCGCGCGGGCCGCCGCACAGCGCGGCGAGCTGGCCTTCGGCACCGTCGATTCGTGGCTGATGTGGAACTTGACCACGGGCTCGGACGACAACGCACGCAAGCATGCGGTGCACGCCACCGATGTCAGCAACGCGTCGCGCACGCTGCTGCTGAATGTGCACACCAACCAGTGGGACGACGAGCTGCTGGCGCTGCTGGACATTCCGCGCGAGCTGCTGCCCGCGGTGCACCCGTCCAGCCACGCCTACGGCCACACCCGCGCTGATTTGCTGGGCGCGGCGGTGCCCATCGGCGGTGTGGCCGGCGACCAGCAAAGCGCGCTGTTCGGTCAGGCCTGTTTCAAGGCCGGGTTAGCGAAAAACACCTACGGCACCGGCTGCTTCATGCTGATGCACACCGGCGCGCAGTTTCAAACCTCGACCAACGGGCTGATCACCACCAGTGCCGCACAACCGTCCACCACACCCGAGTTCGCGCTCGAAGGCAGCGTCTTCATCGGCGGCGCGGTGGTGCAGTGGCTGCGCGACGGCCTGCAGGCCATCAAGGGCAGCGGCGAGGTGCAAACCCTGGCCGAGAGCGTGCCCGACAGCGGCGGCGTGATGTTCGTGCCGGCCTTCACCGGCCTCGGCGCGCCCTACTGGAAGCCCGACGCGCGCGGCGCCATCGTCGGCCTCACGCGCGGCAGCACGGTGGCGCACATCGCGCGCGCCGCGCTGGAAAGCATCGCCTTTCAGAGCGCCGCGCTGTTGCTGGCCATGAGCCGCGACGCGGTGGCCGCCGGCGCCTCGCCGGTGGCCGAGTTGCGTGTCGACGGCGGTGCCTGCGTGAACAACCTGTTGATGCAGTTCCAGGCCGACCTGCTGGGCATTCCGGTGGTGCGTCCGAAGGTGATCGAGACCACCGCCCTGGGCGCCGCCTACCTGGCCGGCCTGTCGTGCGGTGTCTACGCCGGGCTGGACGAACTCAGCGCGCAGTGGCAAGTCGAGCGCACCTTCCGCCCGACCTTGTCGCGCCAGCGCGCGAACGAATTGATGGCGAACTGGGAGCGGGCGGTGCGGCAGGCGGTGACGACGTAGCGGGTCGCCGTTTCGCGCTGCCGCGCCCTTCGACTTATTGCTTCTTGGGCTCGGCCTTGTCGTCGGCCTTTGCCTCGACCTTCGCAGCGGTGCCATCGATGCGCTTGGTTTGACCCATGTCGACCAGGATCAGCTCCGGATAGTCGTAGGCCGCGCCGGTGGCGGTGTCCACGCCCACGCCAATGATTCCGCCGAACAGGATGTTGCCGAAGGCCATCGCTTTGGTGCTCGACTTGACCGACGCCAGGCCCGGATCGCTGCCGTCCATCTTGCAGTCAACGGCCAGATCGCCGTAGCTGCGACGCACCGTGACGGAGCCGGGCGATGTCAGGAACCACGTGCCCTTGTCGTTGACCAACGAGCACTTCGCACCCGCCACGTCGCTGCCGTTTTTCTGAGTCGTCACCGACAGGCTTTGGTTGTTCCCGCTGACGATGGAAGCACAACCTGTGAACGTGAACGTGGCGGCCACAGCGGCGCCGATCAAACTGCTGCGAATCATGGAGTCTTCCCCTTTGTTGTTGAAATTGCGGCGACGTTGCCGGCGTTGCGTTGCATTGCGTTGTGCGGTGCGGTGCGCGGCCGCGTGACGGCCGTTGCGGCGTGCTCAACGTAACGGGATGCTACCAAGGCAAATCGGCGTGTTGCGCTGGCGGGTCGGTCCGCTTGCGTGCACAGGTGCACAGTGCAAGGGCCGTCCGACCCGCGAAACCGCTTGAGCCGTCGAGGCATCGCCACCCCTGCTGACACCACGCTGTCAGCAGCCCGGCAGCACCATGAGCTTCCTTCCAACCCCACAGGAGAACTTCATGGAACACACCCACCACAACGCCGCCGCCTGGTTCGAAATTCCGGTGCTCGATATGGACCGCGCGCAGGCGTTTTACGAAGCCTTGCTGGCCGCGCCGATGCGGCGTGAAGCGATGGGGCCGCAAACACTGGCGGTGTTCGCGTACGACGAAGCCGGCGTCGGCGGCTGCCTGCTGGCCGGGCCGGAGGTGCCGGCGCCGAGCGTGAACGGTGCGCTGGTGTACCTGAACGCCACCCCCTCGCTCGACGCGGCGCTGGCCCGCGTGGCGGCGGCCGGCGGGCGCATCGCCACCCCCAAGGTTCAGTTGCCCGGCGACATGGGCGTGTTCGCGCACGTGGTGGACACCGAGGGCAACCGAGTCGGCCTGCACGCGCTGTCGTAGCATGCCTTCGCAGGAGTACCTCACATGAACTTTGCCCACACCAGCGCCTGCGTGCGTTGCCCAGACGGCAGCCTGGTCGAGCTGTGCACGGCGGTGCACGCGTGACGGCCTGCTGGGTCGCGGTGGCCAGCGCCGAGCATGTGGCCATCGGGCGCGCGCAGGGCTTCATGCAGGTGGGCCACGGCAAGGGCGCGCCGCTGAAGCGCCTGCACGCTGGCGACCGCATCGCCTACTACTCGCCGGTGCGGGTGTTCGGTGCGAAGGACGCCTGCCAGGCGTTCACGGCGGTAGGTGCGGTGCGCGACGAGCGTGTCTACCAGGGCACGATGACGGACACCGGAGGCGACGACTTCAAACCCTTCCGCAAGGACGTGGACTGGTTCGCTGCGCAAGAGGCGCAGATCCGCCCGCTGCTGGAATCGCTGTCGTTCACGCAGGGCAAGTCGAACTGGGGCTACGCGTTTCGCTTCGGCTTGTTGAAGGTGACCGAGGCCGACATGGACCTGATCGCGCGCGCCATGCACGCGGTGCATGCGGTGCGCACGGAGCACGCGGGCGGGGCTGCGGAGTTGCATGCGGCGGGCTGAGCGGCTGTTCCAGCTGGTGCAGCTGATTCGCGGCCGCCGCCTGAGCACGGCGGTGTTTCTTGCCGAGCGGCTGGAGGTGTCGCCGCGCACGGTCTACCGCGACGTGTCGGATCTGATGTCGAACGGCGTGCCGATCGAAGGAGAAGCCGGTGTCGGCTACCGAATGCGGGCCGGCTTCGACCTGCCGCCGTTGATGTTCAGCCACGCTGAAGCCCAGGCGCTGGTGGCGGCGGTGCGCATCGCGCAGCCGAGGCTGGACACCGCGCTGGCTGCGCACGCTGAGGCGGCGTTGTCGAAAATTCTGACGGTGCTGCCGGCCACAGCGCGCGCGGCGGCGGAAAGCCTGGCCGTCTACGCGCCGTCCGTCGGCCCCGACCCGGCCACGCGCGATCGGCTGGAGACGCTGCGCACGGCGGTCGAGTCGCGCCACAAGCTGCGCATTCACTATGTCGACCTGAAAGAGGTCGCCAGCGAACGCACCGTGCGGCCGCTGGGGTGCTTCTACTGGGGCGAGGTCTGGACGCTGGCTGCGTGGTGCGAAACCCGTGTCGGGTTTCGCAGCTTCCGCGTCGACCGCGTGCGTCAGCTCACGGTGCTGGCAGAACGCTTCAGCGATGAAGTCGGCAAGACCTTGCCGGAGCTGCTGCGCAGTGTCGGCCTGAACCGCTGAGCCGACGCAGCGAAGTACCTGCGAAGCTGTGCAGCGAAGTCGGCTCGCGAAGGCCAAGGAAGAAGCTTCGACCAACCACCGACGTGCAGGCCTGAGCCGACGCGCTTACGCCGCCCGACGCTGTGCGCCTTCGCGCCACTGCCGCATCAGCGTTTCCCATTTCGGGCGGGCGGCGGCCAGGTGGCGGTGCTTGACATGGCCGTAGCCGCGAATGTCTTCGGGGATGCGGGCGATTTCGGTGGCCAGCGCCAGGTTGGCGGCGTTCAGCGATACCAGCAGTTCGTCGATGCAGGCGCGGTACTCGACGATCAGGGCGCGTTCGGCCTTGCGCTCTTCGGTGCGGCCGAAGATGTCGAAGGCGCCGCCGCGCAGGCTTTTCAGTTGAGCCAGCACGCCGAAGGCGGTCAACATCCACGGGCCGAAGGCCTGCTTCACCAGTTCGCCCTTGTCGTTCTTCTTCGCGATCAGTGGCGGGGCCAGGTGGTAGTGCAGCTTGTAGTCGCCTTCGAACTGCGCAGCCACCTTGTTCAGGAAGCTCTTGTCGGTGTGCAGGCGCGCCACTTCGTACTCGTCCTTGTAGGCCATCAGCTTGAACA
>JANNBZ010000148.1:0-3188 GCA_031386065.1 Burkholderiales bacterium | reverse complement strand
CGCCGTCATCGCGCGCGTTCCGTTGATGCCGACCAGCCAGTCGGCCTCAGAGCGGCTGCGTGCCGCGTCCGACAGGCCCTGCATCTGCGCGTCGCTGCGCAGCACCTCGAAGCCGTCGCGAATCGCCTGCGGCGTCATGCTTTGCAGCCACAGCCGCTTGATCGGCTTGTCGATCGGCTTTTTCTCGCTGCCGGCGTACTGCACGATCAAGCGAAAGATCAGCTCGCCCTCGCGGCCCGCGTCGCAGGCGTTGATGAGTGCCGTCACGTCCTTGCGCTTGACCAGCTTGACCACGGCATTCAGCCGCGTCTTCGCCTTGTCGATCGGCGCCAGGTCGAAGTGCGGCGGAATCACCGGCAGGTTGTTGAAGCTCCACTTGCCGCGCTTCACGTCGAATTCTTCGGGTGCCTTGATCTCCACCAGGTGCCCCACCGCACTCGTGACCACGTAGGTGTCGTTCTCGAAGTACTCGGCCTGCTTGTCGAACTTGCCGCTGGTGGTGGTGAGCGCGCGCACGATGTCCTGCGCGACGGACGGCTTTTCCGCAATGATGAGTGTCTTGCTCATGGTTCTTTCTTCAGCGTCTGGTTCAGCATCTGGAACGGGGCCGGCGCGCAGGCGTCGGCGGCATCAATACAATCCGGGCTTCTCGCGCGGGTGCGCATGCACACACACGTGTACGCACACGCGCGCACCCATGAATTCAATGTACCCAAAGAAGTCGATGCCGCACGCCGCCGTTCGTAACACCCCTGACGCCCGTTCCGCAAACGCACCGGCCGCTGCGGCCGCGCAAGGCCGCCGCATCCAGGTGCGGCGCAGCGGTGTGCACGGCAAGGGCGTGTTCGCGCTGGCACCGATCCGCAAGGGCGAGGTGGTGATCGAATACAAGGGCGAGCTGATCGGTTGGCCCGAGGCGCTGCGGCGTCACCCGCACGACCCGACCGATCCGCACCACACCTTCTACTTTCACATCGACGATGCGCGCGTCATCGACGCCAAGGTCGGCGGCAACGCGGCGCGCTGGATCAACCATGCCTGCACGCCGAATTGCGAGGCCGACGATGTCGACGGGCGCATCTTCATCAAGGCGCTGCGCACGCTGAAGCCGGGCGAAGAACTGTTCTACGACTACGGGCTGATCATCGACCTGCGCTACACCGCGAAGTTGAAGAAGCAGTTCGAATGCCGCTGCGGCACCGCCGGCTGTCGCGGCACCATGCTGGCGCCGAAGCGATGATGGCTCAGGCCCTGCCGCCCGACGCCGCGCCGCTGCACTGGGGCGCCGAAGCGCTGTGGGAGCAGCTCTCGCCGCGCCTGCCCGGCCTCAGCATCGAGGTGGTGGCGCGCATCGCATCGACCAACAGCGCGCTGCTCGACCGGGCCCGCGTGGCCAGCCAGGCGCGCGACGAAGCCGATGGCTCCGCCGCCGCGCAGGTGCGCCGCAGCACCGAGAGCCAGGCCTTCGGCCGCCGTGCCGCCGACCTGCAGCCCTGCCTGCTGGTGGCCGAGCACCAGACCGCCGGTCGCGGCCGGCTGGGGCGGCCGTGGCAGTCGCTGGCCGGCGCGTCGCTGACGTTTTCCCTCGCGCTGCCGCTGCACCCGGCCGAGTGGGCAGGCCTGTCGCTGGCGGTGGGCGTGGCGCTGGCCGACGCGCTCGATCCGATCGATCCGATCGATCCGATCAAGCAGGCGCCGGCCGGCCCCCGGCCGCGCATCGGTATCAAGTGGCCGAACGACCTGTGGTTGATGGACGCGGCGGGTGATGCGGGCCGCAAGCTCGGAGGCATCCTGATCGAAACCGTGTCGTCGGGCGGCCAGCGCCTGGTGGTGATCGGCGTCGGTCTGAACGTGCTGCCGCTGTCGATCTCGTCGCTCGAGGCCAGCACCGGCTTCGCCTGCCTGCAGGAGCTTCAGGCGGGCATCGGCGCGCCCGAGGTGCTGGCCCGCGTGGCGCTGCCGCTGGTCGATGCGCTGCACCGTTTCGAGCGCAGCGGCTTCGCGGCATTTGCCGATGCGTTCGCGGCGCGCGACGTGCTGTTCCAGCGCGCCATCACCACCACCCAGGCCGATCTGCCCACCGGCGTGGCGCAGGGCGTGTCGAGCACGGGCGCGCTGCAGGTGCAAACGGCGCAAGGGATGCGGTTGCTGTCCAGCGGCGAGGTCAGCGTGCGGTCTGTCGCGGGCGCGGCGCCGGTGTCGGACACGCCATGCTGAGGGCGCTGGTGCTGGCGCTGCTGGTGGCCAACCTGGCCTTCTTCAGCTGGACCCAGGGCTGGCTCGACAACATCGTCGGTGTGCGCGCCAGCGGCGACCGCGAGCCCGAACGCCTGGCGCGCCAGGTGCGCCCGGAAACGGTGGTCATCCTGACGCCCGGCGCAGCGGCTGCCGCGGCCAGCGCTGCCGAAGCGCGGCTGGCCTGCCTGGAGGCGGGGCCGTTCGGCAACGCCGAGCTGAGTGCCGCTGAAACCGCGTTGACCGGCGTGCTGCCGGCCGGTGGATGGTTGCGCGTCCAGGCCGACAAGCCGGGCAGCTGGGCGGTCTACATGGGCCGCTTCGCGTCGACCGAAGCGCAGCTGAAAAAGGAAGAAGAACTGAAGCGCCTGCGGCTCTCGTTCGAGGAATTGAAGCCGGCGTCGGGCCTGCCGGCCGAGCTGACGCCGGGCTTGTCACTGGGCCGCTTCGGCGCCCGCGAGACGGCCGAGGCGGCGCTGGCGCAGTTCTCGCAAAACGGGGTTCGCTCGGCGCGCGTGGTCGAGCTGCAGAAGCCGGCCACGCTGCAACTGCTGCGTGTGGCCCGGGCCGAGCCGACGCTGGCCGCGCGCCTGACCGGCCTCAAACCCGAGCTGCTCGGCAAGCCGTTCCTGCCGTGCGCCAACGCGTCCTGAGTCAGGCTGGAGGGAGGCCTCCGAGCGCCACGCAGACCCGGCCCGCATCGATCCTGACGGGGAAGCTGCGAATCGCCTCGGTGGCGGGATCGCCGGTCGGCTGGCCGGTGCGCACGTCGAAGCGGCCCTGGTGAAACGGGCACTCGATCTCGTGGCCCAGCAAAAAGCCCTCGCACAGCCGCGCCTGGCCGTGGCTGCAGATGTTGTCGGTGGCGAAGACCTCGCCGTCGACGCGGTACAGCGCAATGTCGTGTGCGCCCAGCTTGACCCCGATCACTTCGTCTGGCGGGATGTCGTCGA
>JANNBZ010000108.1:0-13102 GCA_031386065.1 Burkholderiales bacterium | reverse complement strand
TGGCCTTCTTGGTGGGCGTGGCGCTGTAGTCGCCGCCCGCGGTGAACATCAGCAACTGCTCGACCAGGCCGGTGCAAGAACCGCACGAGGCGCTGGCCTTGGTGTGCTTGCGCACCTCGTCGAGCGTGAACAGCCCTTTCTCCTTGATGGCCTTGCAGATGGCGCCCTTGTTGACGCCGTTGCAGCCGCAGACTTCGTCGGAGTCCGCCATGCTGGCGGCCTTGCTGTGACCCTCGTGGCCGGTGTCGCCGATGTTCGATTCGCCGAACATCAGTTTGTCGCGGATGTCGGAAATCTTGCGGCCGTCGCGCAGCAGCTTGAAGTACCAGCTGCCATCCACCGTGTCGCCGTACAGGCAGGCGCCGATCAGCTTGTCGTCCTTGATGACCAGCTTCTTGTAGACGCCGCCGTAGGGGTCGGACATCACGATCTCTTCGCAGTCGGCGTCTTCGGTCTTGCCCGACGCCTTGCCGGTGAAGTTGCCGGCGCTGAACAGGTCGATGCCGGTGACCTTGAGCTTGGTGCTGGTCTGCGATCCCTGGTAGCGGCCGATGCCGAACTGGCCCAGGTGCGTGGCGCAGACCTTGCCCTGCTCGAACAGCGGCGCCACCAGGCCGTAGGCGATGCCGCGGTGCGCGGCGCATTCACCGACCGAGTAGATGCGCGGGTCGGTGATGGTCTGCATCGTGTCGTTGACGACGATGCCCTTGTTGCAATGCAGGCCGATCTTCTCGGCCAGCTCGGTGTTGGGGCGGATGCCAGCGGCCATCACCACCAGGTCGGCCGGCACCTCCGTACCGTCCTTGAACTGCACGGCCATCACGCGGCCGCTGTTGCCACCTTCCTTGTCGCCGATCAGCGCTTGCGTTTGCGCGCCGATCATGAATTTCAGGCCGCGATCCTCCAGCGATTTCTGCAGCAGCTTGCCTGCCACCTCGTCGAGCTGGCGCTCCATCAGCCACGGCATGATGTGCACCACGGTGACCTGCATGCCGCGCAGCATCAGGCCGTTGGCGGCTTCCAGGCCCAGCAGGCCGCCGCCGATGACGACCGCGTGCTGATACTTCTGGGCCGCGGCGATCATCGTGTTGGTGTCGCTGATGTCGCGGTAGGCGATCACGCCGTCCAGGTCCTTGCCCGGCACCGGCAGGATGAAGGGGTTCGAACCGGTCGCCAGCAGCAGCCGGTCGTAGGGCTCTTCGGTGCCGTCTTCCGCAATCACCACGCGGCGGCTGCGGTTCACGTTGACCACCTTCTTGCCCAGGTGCAGCGTGATGTGGTTGTCGGTGTACCAGGACAGCGGGTTCAGCACGATCTCGTCCAGCGTCTGCTCGCCGGCCAGCACCGGGCTCAGCAGGATGCGGTTGTAGTTGGGGTGCGGCTCGGCGCCGAAGACGCTGATGTCGTACAGATCGGGTGCGATCTTCAGCAGTTCTTCGAGCGTGCGCACACCGGCCATGCCGTTGCCCACCATCACCAGCTTCATCTTCTTCATGCACCCGCCCTCGGTCGAAACATTTTGCAATGCACCAATCAAGCAATTGAGGGGCCAGCGGCGGCACTGGCTTTTGGCCACATGTTGGTGCTGAATCGGGTGTTCGCGCACTGTTTGCGGGCAGGCATCTTGCTTTGAAGCCGTGGTCTTTCATCCTCTCTTGTTCGCTGTTGCACCCCTTTCGACATGACTTTCGACGTTGACATCGGCCACGCCAGCGAACGCGGCCCGCGCACAGAGAACCAGGACTTCGCCGCCTCGCAGCGGCCTGCGCCGCACGAAGAGGCGCTGGGCTTCATCGCGGCCATTGCCGATGGCGTGTCGGCCGGCGGCGGCGGCCGCATGGCCGCGCAGACCAGCGTGATGGCCCTGGTCGAAGACTTCTTCGCCGCGCCGCCCACCTGGGACACCACGGTCGTGCTCGACCGCATCATCAGCGCGCAGAACGGCTGGCTCGCCGGCCACAACCGCCGCAACGCCAGCGCGGCCATGAGCACGTTGACGGCGCTGGCGCTGCGCGGCCAGAGCTGGACGCTGGCCCACGTGGGCGACACGCGCGCCTACCTGCTGCGCGGCACCGAGTGCCGCGCGCTCACGCAAGACCACTGCCTTGACCACCCCGACCTGCGCAGTCGCCTGACGCGCGCGATGGGCCAGGATGACGCGGTGCGCGTCGATTACCTGCAAGGCGAACTGCACCCCGGCGACGCCTTCGTGCTGCTGTCCGACGGCGTGCATGGCCGCCTGCCGCAAGCGCAGATCGTGGCGCTGGCCGCGCAGGGCAGCGCGCAGCAGGCCAGCCAGGCGCTGGTGCAGGCGGCGGTGGCGGCCGGCACGCAAGACAACGCGACCGCGCTGGTGGTGCGGGTGCGCGGCCTGGCCGCATCGCGGCTCGAAGACGCGCTGCAGCGCAGCCGCCACCTGCCGGTGCCACCGCGAATGAAAGTGGGCGACGTGATCGACGCCTGCTTCGTCACCGCGCTGGTGGCCGACACCGGCGTTCACTTGCTGTACCAGGTGCGCGACCAGTCCACCCGGGCGCTGAAGGCACTGAAGACGTTGCACCCCGCACGCGCCGGCGACCCACAAGAGCGCGCCATGCTGGCGCATGAAGCATGGCTCAGCGCGCGCGTCAGCGAGCGCATGGGGGTGCGTGCCGACGAAGGCTTTGTGCGCATCCACGAGGTGCGCGGCGCCAGCGCCTTCTACCTGCTGTACGACTGGCATGCGGGGGTCACGCTGGAGCAGTTGCTGTCGCAGCAAACCGGGCCGCACGGCACACAGGGAATGGGCGTGGCCGACGTGGCCAGCGTGGTCACGTGGGGCCTGTCAGCGGCCCGCGCGCTGGGCCGGCTGCACCGGCTGGGCGTGGTGCACCGCGACGTGAAACCCGCCAACCTGCACCTCGGCGACGACGGCCAGTTGCGCCTGCTCGACCTGGGCGTGGCGCTGTCCGGCCACGAGCCGGTGGAGCAGCGCGAGCTGCACGCCGGCACGCCCAGCTACATGAACCCCGAGCTGTGGGACGACGCGCCGGTCGACGCGCAGACCGACCTGTTCGCGCTGGGTGTCACGCTGTACAAGTTGCTGACCGGCCACCTGCCGTACGGCGAGATCGAGCCGTACCAGAAGCTGGCCTTCCGGCGCGATCCCAAGCCGCCGTCGCGGCTGCGGCCGGCGGTGCCGATCTGGCTCGACCACATCGTGCTGAAGGCGGTGGCGCGCGACAAGAAGCAGCGCTTCGAGACCGCCGAAGAACTGATGCTGGCGCTGCAGCGGGGCGCGTCGCGACCGTTGTCGGCGCAGGCTGCTTCGTCGCTGGTGGCCCGGGACCCGACCGCACTGTGGCGGATTGCGCTGGCTGTGTCGGTGCTGGTGAATGTGCTGTTGGTCTTTTGGTTGCTGTTCCTGCCGAGGTGAGGGGTCGTCAGGCGACCGCCGAGTCGTCCGCACTCGCGGCGTTGCAATAGGCACGGTACGCACTGCGCGGTGCGAGAGCCCCGCACCGACGAAAACCACCGCATCGTGCTGGACTCGGTCGCGCGGAAAAAGAAGTGGCGCGTCGACGCTGCCCGGAAGCTGCTGCCGATGCCGCAGTCCGGTACTGCCAGTTGCAGAGCAGGGCTTTTATCTTGTATAAAATATAGTTGTACAATTTCTTATCGCTCAAGGTTCAAGCAATGACTCGCTCTGCGCACCTGTCGTCCATGTCGAAACCCACCCGGCGCGCCGCCGAGACTCGCGTCACCCGCAACGCCAACACCTTGTCTCTGGACAACCAGTTGTGCTTCACGCTGTACGCCACGTCGCTCGCGATGACCAAGGTCTATCGGCCCTTGCTGGCGCCGCTGGGGCTGACCTACCCGCAATACATCGTGATGCTGGCGCTGTGGGAACACGCGGAACTCAGCGCCGGTGCGCTCGGCGAGCGGGTGGCACTGGACTCCGGAACGCTCGTGCCGCTGGTTCGCAAACTCACGGCGCTGGGTTGGGTGGAACGCCGCCGCAGCCCTGCCGACGACCGCTCGGTGCTGATCTCTCTGACGCCGGCGGGCCTGCAGCTGGGCGAGCGCGCACGCGCCGTGAACCAACAAATCGCCTGTGCCACCCAGTGCACCGACGACCAGATTCAGGTGCTCATGCGCAGCCTGAAACGCTTGCGCGCTGCACTGCAGAGCAGCGCGCAGGCGCCATCGCCAGCAACTCCCTCAACATCGTCAACCCGCCCATAGGATCAACAGAAATGTCCGCACAAAAGCCTTCATCCAGCGCAATTCCGTCGCGCCGAAACCTCCTGCTGAACAGCGTCGCCGTCGCGGCCTCCATCGGGCTGCCGGCCGCAGCGATCGCCGCCGACAAACGGCCCTCGGGCAAGCCGGCCGCGCCGGGCCATGCGCATGGCAAACCGACTGCCAACACCATCACCACCAAAGACGGCACGCAGATTTATTACAAGGACTGGGGCACCGGCCGCCCCGTCGTCTTCTCGCACGGCTGGCCCCTCACGGCCGACGCCTGGGAAGGCCAGATGGTGTACCTGGCCGAGCGCGGCTACCGTGCCATCGCCCACGATCGGCGCGGGCACGGAAGGTCCGGCCAGCCCTGGAACGGCAACGACATGGACACCTACGCCGACGATCTGGCCACCCTCATCGAAACGCTGGACCTGAAAGACGCTGTGCTGGTGGGCCACTCGACGGGTGGCGGTGAAGTGGCGCGCTACATCGGCCGACACGGCACCAAGCGGGTTGGCAAGGCGGTGCTGCTGGGCGCCGTGCCACCCATCATGCTGAAGACCGCCGCCAACCCCGGCGGCCTGCCGATGGAGGTGTTTGACGGCATCCGCGCGGGCGTGCGCGCCGATCGCTCGCAGTTCTTCAAAGACCTGACGGTTCCGTTCTACGGCGCCAACCGGCCGGGGGCCAAGGTTTCGCAAGGCCTGAAGGATTCGTTCTGGTTCATGGGGATGCAAGGTTCGCTCAAGGCCGAACTGGATTGCATCAAGCAGTTTTCCGAGACCGACTTCACTGAAGACCTGAAGAAGATCAACGTCCCCACCTTGATCGTTCATGGCGACGACGACCAGATCGTGCCGATCGCCAACTCGGCGATGCTGGCGGCCAAGCTCGTCAAGGGTTCGACGTTGAAGGTCTATGCCGGCGCGCCTCACGGTCTTGCCAGCACCCACCAGGAGCAGTTCAACGCGGATCTGCTCGCGTTCGTCAAGGCCTGAGCCGACGCAGCGAAGGACCTGCGAAGCTGTCCAGCGCAGGTCGATCGCGACCGGCGCTTGCCGATCTGGCCGCCGCGACTGCGCAAAGCGGCGCGGTCGCCATCCCTCGCGAGTCCGGTTCACGACACGGCCACCGCCAGCCGCGCGCGCCCGCCGCGTTCGGCCCAGGTCCGCGTCCAGCGGATCTGCATGCGCCGCATCATCAGCAGCACCGCCACCGCCAGCACCGCGAACAGCACGAAACCCCACAGGTAGGTGCCGGTGTACTGCTTCGACAAACCCATCGCGTTGGGCACCAGCCCACCGCCGAGCGCGCCGACCTCGCCGATCATCGAACCGGCCACCGCCGTGCTCAGCGGCCAGCGCAACGGCACCAGCTGAAACAGCGCGCCGTTGCCCGCGCCCAGCGCCGCGAAGCACAGCATGAAGAGCAGGGTGGTCAGCACCAGCGAGGCGCTGGCCAGGCCGCACATCACCAGCGTGACCATCACGATCAGCAGCACCGTGCTGAGCGTGTTGATGCCGCCCCAGCGGTCGGAGATCCAGCCGCCGAAGATGCGCACCGACGCGCCCATGAACGCCGCCAGCATCGTCAACTGACCGGCCTGCACCTTGCTGACGTGGAACTGGTCGAAGTAGTAGGTCGGCAAGAAGGTGGCCAGGCCGATGAAGCCGCCGAAGGTGATGGCGTAGATCAGGCTGAAGGCCCAACCGTCTTTCTCGAACAGGCAGGCCACGTGCTCGCGCAGGCTGGCGTGCGTGTCACGGTCGGGTGGCTCTTTCGCGAACACGATCATCACCACCATCGGCAGCGCGATGGCAGCGGCCGCGAAGCCGTACACCGACTGCCAGCCGAAGGCCTGCGCCAGCGGCGGCGCCACCAGCACCGACAGCGCGGTGCCCACGTTGCCGGCGCCCACCAGACCCATCGCCAAGCCCTTGTGGCGCGGCGGGAACGAGCCCGAGCCCAGCGACAGCGCGACCCCGAAGCTGGCCCCGGCGATGCCCAGCAACACGCCCATCGCCAGCAGGTCGTTGAAGCTGTGCACCATGAAGAAGCCGTACAGCATGGCCACGGCGATCAGGCCCATCTCGACCAGGGTGGCGTTCTTGCGGCCGATGTACTGCGCCAGCACGCCCAGCGGGAAGCGCATCAGCGCGCCGGCGAAGATGGGGATCGACAGCATCAGGCCTTTTTGCGCGGCGCTGAGCTGGAAGGTTTCGCTGATGAACGGCGCCATCGCCCCGTTGAGCACCCAGATGCAGCAGGAGAACGTGAAGTACAGAAACGACGCGAACAACGTGGGCGCGTGGCCCGATTTCAGGAAACTCTTGAAGCCAGCCACAGTGATCCTCAGCAGGTCGGTCGCGCCCTGAAATTGGGCGCGAACCGGTGTGTGGACGTCACCGATGCGATTCTCGTGCCAGTGCTTGGTGCGCTCGCTGCGCACCATCGTGCGGCGGCGCTTCAGTTCGTGCCACGCCGGCCGATAGTTCTGGCCTGCGCGAATGTCGGTACGTGCATCGCAACTCGGGCGTCAGGTTTGACGCGCCCGCCATCGGATAGCGAGGCCCCCAATGATCGACCTGCGTTTTTTGGCAGCCAGTCTGTTGCTGTGCGGCGCAGCCGCAAAAGCCGACCCGGGCTACTACCTCGTCAGCGTCTACGAGAACGAAGGCGTCGCATCGGTCGACTTCCGCTACTGGACCGTCAAGCGCAACGGTGCGGCCGAGGTGGTGTGGCCGGAGATCGGTGTCGGCTACGGTGTGTCGAAGCGCTGGTACACCGAGCTGCTGGCCAGCTACGTCGGCCCGTCGATTTCATCGTCCAGGCTCAGCAGCCTGAACTGGCAGAACGATTTTTTGCTGACGCAGGGCCAGTATCCGGTGGACGTGGCGCTGCACACACAACTCGTCAATCGCGAGCGCGACCACGGCAATGTGCTGGAGTTCGGCCCTGCGGTGCAGACCGAGATCGGACACACCCAGCTCAACGCCAACGTCTTTTTCGAGCGTGGGTTTCATTCCGCGTCCCCAAGCGCCACGCAATTGAAGTACCAGTGGCAGGCGAAGTACCGCACGCGGAGCAACCTGAAACTCGGTCTGCAGGGCTTCGGCGAACTGGGCACCTGGAACCACTGGCTGCCGCGTGCGCAGCAATCGCACCGGGCCGGGCCGGTGATGTCGGGTGTGTGGCCGCTGGCCGGCGCGCAGGCTGTCCAGGCCGACGCTGCGCTGCTGGTCGGCTCGACCTACGGCCGCAACGGTTCGATGTTCTCGCTGCGCATCCAGTACCTGTTCTGATTCACGCCCGCTGCGGGGTGTTGTCTGACAGTGCACGCCGGCCAACTCCGACACGATTCGGGTGCGTGCCCGATGGTCAGCCCTTCGGCAGCCACTACCCTTGCGTGGGGCCCGGTGGTCGGGTCAGGAGCGACACCATGGTTCGTGCATTCACGTTTCTTTTGCTACTGGCGGTGATCGCCTTGTTCGCGCTGCTCAACTGGAGCGCCTTCGCGGCGCCGACGCCGCTGTCGCTGGGTGTCACCACGGTGCAGGCACCGCTGGGTTTGATCATGCTGGGGCTGGTGGCCTTCCTGTGCGTGCTGTTCACGGGGTGGGTCGTCTCGCTGCAAGCCGGCTCGTTGATGGACGCGCGGCGCCAGACCAAGGAACTGCAGGCGCAGCGCGACCTGGCCGACAAGGCCGAGGCCTCGCGCTTCACCGAACTGCGCAGCGTGCTGCTGGCGCGCATCGACCGCTTGCAAGACGAAACCCGCGTGGCGCTGGACCAGAGCGGCAACGCCGTCGCCGCGCACGTGGGTCAGCTCGAAGACCGCCTCGACCGTGCGCGGCTGCTGCCGCCGCCCGCGTGAACTGGCGCAGCGCTTGATCGCTCGGCCACGCGTTGCATCCATCGCGCTTTGTCGTGCGTACGGCAGTGACCGGGCCTGGTACCTTTTGGCGTGATGGCCCACGGCAATGCATGGAGCGGTGCGACGGTGACTCCTTTTCGACGCTGGGTGGTCTGGTGTTTGGTGTTCGTGCTTCCGATTTGCAGCGCGTCGTCGACGCTCGCCGCGATGCTGGGGGCGCGCCACTTTCACGCGGCGACGGCAGCCGGCGCGCCGGCCACATCGGGGATGCCGGTGCTGGTTGACTTTCGCCGCAACGTTGAGGTCGCGACTGCACCGACGACGCCGCACGTTCACTCCTGGCTGGCGCGCCACCACCACGGCGCGGCCGACGACAGCGTGGTGGCGTTGGACGCTGCAACCGGCGATGCCAACGCAGGCAGCGGCGGCTCGGCCTCCGATGGCGCGGTGGTGCTGGTGCTGGCATGGCTGGCCCGCATGGCGCCCTGGCCGGTCGACGCGCTGGCTGGCGCGTGGTCGGTGGCCGATGCCTCGCCGTTGAACAGCTGCGATTCGCGGCGTGCCGAGCGGCCGCCCAGAACCTGAGGCGAACGCCGGCCCGTGTTGCGGGCCGGTGCGTGGTTCTTTGCCCGTGGCTTAGGCGCGCCTGGCGCGACCGACGCAACGCGGCATTCGCCAACCTCTGTCGTGCCATTCATGCGTGCTGCCCGAACGCCGGGCGCCGCCGCGCACGACGCTGATCGAGCCAATTCATGAAGTTCAAATTTGATCTGTCGTCCCCGCGTGGGCGTCTTTCGCAGCATCGTGTTCGCGCTGTTGCTGCGGCCATCGGTGCCGCGTTGTCACCCACTGCCTGGGCCGGTGGTGAGCAGACGCTGGAGCGCGTCGTCGTCACCGGCACCAGCAGCGGCCTGGTCGGTGTGGCCGATTCGGCCAACACTGGCACGGTGACGCAAAAGCAGCTTGAAGCGCGCACGGTGTACCGGCCGGGCGAACTGCTGGAAGCCACGCCGGGCCTGATCGTCAGCCAGCACAGCGGCGAGGGCAAGGCGAATCAGTTCTACCTGCGCGGCTTCAACCTCGACCACGGCACCGACCTGCGCACCACGGTCGACGGCATGCTGGTCAACCAGCGTTCACACGCTCACGGACAAGGCTGGACCGACCTGAACTTTCTGATCCCCGAACTGGCCAACCGCATGGAATACCGCAAGGGTCCGTACTACGCCAGCGAGGGTGACTTTTCATCCGCCGGCGCGGTCAGCATTCAATACGCCGACAGCTTGCCGAATGGCATCGCCAGTGTGGGCCTGGGTCAGAACGGTTTTCGCCGTGTGCTGCTGGCCGACTCGCCGAGCCTGTCGGTTGGCTCACGCAACGGCAAGCTGCTGTATGCCGTCGAGGGCATGCACAACGACGGCCCCTTCGTTCACCCCGACGACTACCTCAAGTTCAACGGCGTGCTGCGCTACAGCGAAGGCGACGCAGCCAACGGTTTCAACCTGTCGGGCATGGCGTACCAGGCGCGCTGGAATTCCACCGACCAGATTCCCAAGCGCGCGGTGGACGCCGGCACGCTGGGCCGCTTCGATGCCATCGACGGCACCGACGGCGGCGAGTCGCACCGCTACAGCGTGTCGGGCGCATGGCGGCGCAGCACCCAGACATCGAGCACGCAGGTCAACGCTTACCTGATCGACTGGAAGCTGAAGCTGTATTCCAACTTCACCTACAACCTTGACGATCCCGTCAACGGTGACCAGTTTGCGCAGCCCGACCGCCGCCGCACTGCGGGCGTCAACGCCAGCCACACCCGGCAGATGAGCGGCATCGGAATGGAGTCGGAGAACACGCTGGGCCTGCAGTTCCAGACCGACAACATCTTCAACAGCCTGCAGAGCACGCGGGCTCGGCAAACCCTGTCCGTCACCCGCAGCGACCACATCGTCGAAACCAGCCTTGGGCTGTACGCCGAAAACGCGACCCGCTGGACGCCGTGGTTTCGCAGCGTGGCCGGCGTGCGCGCGGACACCTATCGCTTTCGCGTCAATGGCGACAACGCCGCCAACGCGGGCAGCGTCACGGCCACCATCGCGAACCCGAAGCTGGGGCTGATCTTCGGCCCGTGGGCGAAGACAGAGTTCTACGTCAACGGCGGTGGCGGTTTTCACAGCAACGCCCGCGGCACCACCATCACGGTCGACCCGAAGAGCGGCAGCGCGGTCGACAAGGTGACGCCGCTGGTGCGCTCGCGCGGGTTCGAGCTGGGCCTGCGCAGTGGCTGGCTGCCGGGGCTGCAAACCTCGCTGTCGGTGTACCGGCTCGACTTCGATTCCGAACTGCTGTTCGTCGGCGACGCCGGCACCACCGAAGCCGGCCGCCCGAGCCGGCGCACCGGCTTCGAGCTGGCGAACTACTACCGGCTGTCCGACTGGTTGACGGTGGATGCCGACATCGCCTTCGCGCGCGCCCGCTTCCGCAATGTCGATCCCGCCGGCCAGCGCGTTCCGGGTGCGGTGGAGGGTGTCGCCTCGGTGGCGGTGGCGGTCGACAACCTGGGGCCGTGGTTCGGCGCACTCCAGCTGCGCTACTTCGGGCCGCGTCCACTGGTTGAAGACAACAGCGTGCGTTCGGCCAGCACCTCCACCCTGAACGGACGCATTGGCTACAAGCTCGGTACGCGCATACACATCGAGCTGGAGGTCTTCAACCTGACCAACCGCAAGGCCTCGGCCATCGACTACTTCTACACCTCGCGCCTGCCTGGCGAGCCCGCAGCCGGCGTTGACGACGTTCATTCCCATCCGGTCGAATCGCGGTCGCTTCGCATGTCGCTGACGCACAGCTTCTGATGTTCTAGGGGGCCGTTATCATCAAGTTAGGGGGCTGGCGATGACGCAGCGTGCCGTTGGCTTGCAAAGGCCCGGCCCTGGGAACAATATTGTTCGGATCACATGGTGTTGGGGCTCGCCCCAAGCTGCGAAGGAAGCGTTTCGATGGCCGAGCTGATGCAGACAACTCTTCCCGATCTGGCGGTGCGCGCGCGTGAGCTGGGCGCGGCGCTGGATCTGGACGAGGGGGCGCTCGGGGCGATGCTGTTCGGCATGGTGACGCGGCTGGACGCGTTGCTGGCCATCAAGGAAATGGCCACCGGCCGCTATGTGAACGTGAACCTGCGCATGGCCGCGCTGTTTCGGCGCACGCCGGCCGAGATCGTCGGCCTCACCGATGCCGAGCTGCTCGAACCCGGCCAATCCGCCGGTTGGCGCGCCGCCGAAATGGCGGCCGGCGCGCAGCAAGCGCCCTATCTCAGCGATCACCGTGTCGACATTGACGGGCAACGCCGGGAATTCAGCGTGGCGCGCATGGCGCTGCCCGCGCGGCAAGGCACGTCGCGCTTTTTGTTTTGCGTGTGGACCGATGTCACCGCCGAGAAGCAGCGCGACGCGCAACTCGCCAAGGCGCTGCAGCAACTCGAACAACAACAGCAGGCCAGCGAGGCGCTGCGCCGCGAGCTGCAAGACCAGAACCTGCGCGACAGCGCCACCGGCCTGTACCAGCGCGGTCACTTCGACGACCAGTTGCGCCGCGAGGTCGACCTGTCGTCACGCGAGCACCGAGAGTTCGCGCTGGTGTCGATCGCGCTCGACCCGCTGAGCGACGCCACCAAGGCCTTCGGCTCTGATGCGCGCACGCGGGTGCTGGAAGCCCTGGGCCGGTTGCTGCGCAGCAACACCCGCGCGATGGACGCGTCGTGCCGGCTCGACGAAGACCGCTTCGCGGTGCTGCTGTCGGGTGTCGGCCTGGCCACCGCGCATTCGCGGATGGAAGGCCTGCGCCGTCAGTGCGCCACGCAGATCGTGGTGCTCGAAGGGCACGACCTGGGCTTCACCGTGTCGATGGGTGTGGCCAGCTTCCCGCACACCGCGCACACGCAGGAAGAGCTGATGAGCGCGGCCGATCTGGCGCTGGGCGAGGCGCAGGCGCGCGGCGGCAACCATGTGACGCTGGCCAGCATCAAGTTCGAAGCCGCGTAGAAAGATTTCTGCGCGGCCACTTCAGGCGCTGGCCGCCTTGTAGAGCATGTAGCCACTGAGCAGGTACAGCAAGGCCGCGAACACCCGCTTCAGTTGCCGCACATCCAACCGGTGCGCCGCCTCGGCACCCCAACGGGCGGTGCTCACGCTGGCCAGCGAGATGACCAACAGCGCGGGCAGGTACAGGAAACCGATCGCCCCCGGCGGCAGGTCGTGCAGCGACCAGCCGGCGATGATGTAGCCGACCGTGCCCGCCAGTGCAATCGGAAAGCCCAGCGCGGCCGAGGTGCCCACGGCGTTGTGAATGGGCAGGTTGCACCAGGTCATGAACGGCACCGAAACAAAAGCGCCGCCGGCCCCGACCAGCGAAGACAGCAGCCCGATCACGCCGCCCGCGCCGAACATGCCGGCCGCCTTCGGCAACTGGCGCGTCGGCTTGGGCTTGCGGTTCAACAGCATCTGCGTGGCCGAGAAGCCGATGAAGGCCGCGAACAGCACCGCCAGCACCGCCGACGGCAGCGCCTTGGCCACTTGCGCACCGAGCAGCGAGCCGATCACGATGCCCGGCGCGAGCAGTTTCACCACGTCCCACCGCACGGCGCCGCGCAGGTGGTGCGCCCGCACCGATGCGATCGAGGTGAACGCGATGGTGGCCAGTGACGTGGCCACCGCCATCTTGATCACCAGCTCGGCGGGGAAGCCCTTGTGCGTCAGCAACAGGGTCAGGAACGGCACCATCAGCATGCCGCCGCCGATGCCCAGCAGGCCCGCCAGAAAGCCGATCACGCAGCCCAGCAGCAGCAGTTCGAGCACCAGTTGCCAGCCGAGTCCGAACGTCATGGACGGTCCAGCAGTCGCATCACTTCCAGCCATTCGTCGGCCGTGACGGGCGTGATCGACAAGCGGTTGCCGCGCCGCAGCACCTGCATGCTCGACAAGCCGGGCTCGCGGCGCATCTGCT
>JANNBZ010000074.1:0-5080 GCA_031386065.1 Burkholderiales bacterium | reverse complement strand
CCGTCTTCTTATCGCAAGCGCCTGCGGGGAAGCGGGTCGCTCGCCATTTGTCCGAGTCTTTCCATCCATGAGTTCCTTGTTCCAGGTGCCGCGTGCACCGATGGCTGTGTCCAGCCTGTGCGTTGCCGTGTGCGCAGCGCTTTCTTTGCCTGTCATGGCGCAGACCCAACTGAGCACGGTCGTGGTGACCGGCACGCGCGAACCAGCGCCGGTGTCTGCGATCACCGCAGACGTGATCGTCATCGACGCAGAACGCATTCGCAACAGCAGCGCCGATTCGGTTGAAGATTTGCTGCGCCGTGAGGCTGGCTTGCAGGTGTCTCGCACCGGCGGACCCGGCCAGAGCGCGGGTGTGTTCATCCGCGGCAGCAGCGCCAGCAGCACCGTGGTGCTGATCGACGGCGTGCGCGTCGGTTCTGCGACGCTCGGTCAGGCCGAACTCGAGTCGATCGGTCTGTCGCAGATCGAGCGCATCGAGGTGCTGCGCGGTCCGGGCTCCAGCCTGTACGGTGCCGACGCCGTGGGCGGTGTGGTTCAGATCTTCACGCGGCGCGGTGAAGCCGGCCTGCGCTTAACGGCCGCCGCCGCCGTTGGCGGCTACAGCTCGCGTCAGGCTGACGTGGGGGTCAGCGGCGCGCAAGGCGGTTTCGACTACGCCGCTGCGCTGGGCCGGGACAGCAGCAAGGGCGTCTCGACACTGCGTCCCGCCGACCAGTTTGGCAACCACAACCCCGACCGTGATGGCTACACCCGCAACAGCGGCCAACTGAACCTGGGCTTCACACCCGCCAGCGGTCACCGCATCGGCATGAAGCTGGTGCAAAGCAAGCTCAACGCGCAGTACGACGGCAGCGAGTTTTTGCCGCCGAATTTCGCGCAGGACGCCGCCCCCGACTTCCGCAGCCACCTCGACAGCCGGGTGCTGGCGCTCGACTATCGTGGGCAGCTCAACCCTGCGTGGACCACCAGCGTGCAACTCGCGGGCAACGAAGACGACTTGCGCAGCGGCGGCACGGTGCTCAGCCAATACCTCACGCGACGCAACCAGTTCACCTGGCAGAACGCCTTCAAATTCGGCTCCGCGCAGCAGGTGGTGATTGCCTATGAGCGGCTCGACGAGAAAGCGCAGGCCGACGCCTACCTTGCCTCGGTCAAGCGCAGCAACAACGCGCTGGTGCTGGGCTATTCGGGCCAGTTCGGCGCGCATGCGCTGCAAGCCGACCTGCGCCGTGACGACAGCTCGGTCTACGGCGGCGTCAGCACCGGCCGGCTCGGCTGGAGCCTCGAAGTGCTGCCCGGCGTGCGCGTGCGCGCGCTGGCCGGCACCACCTTCCGCGCGCCCAGCTTCAACGACTTGTTCTACCCGGGCTATGGCGTCAGCACGGTGCGGCCCGAGAAGGGGCGCAGCCTGGAGGTCGGCCTGTCGTGGCGAGCCGCCGACACCGAAGCGTCGGCCACCGTGTTTGACAACAAGGTGCGCGACCTGATCGGCTACCAGGCCGACCGCACGTTCTGCCCGGCCGATCCGGCCTACGACTTCGGCTGCGCCGGCAACATCAGCCGCGCGCGTCTGCAAGGTGCAACCTTCAGCGCAGCACAGCGCTGGGGCGCACTGAGCGTGCGCGCCTCCGTCGACTTTCTGGACGCAAAGGACGCTGACTCTGGCCAACGCCTGGCGCGCCGCGCAGCGCACCAGGAGAGCCTGTCGGCCGACTATGCGAGCGGTGCCTGGAACGTCGGTGCGTCGCTGTTCGGCCTGGGCGGGCGACCCGACGGCGGTGCGCAGCTTGGCAGCGAACAGACCGTCGACCTGCGCACCAGCTGGCGATTTGCGCCGCAGTGGCGGCTCGAAGCCAAGCTGCTGAACGCGACCGACCGTCGCATCGAACCGGCACGCGACTACCAGGGGCTGGGTCGGCAGGCCTGGCTGGGCCTGCGTTTCGACGGTGGCGGCATCTGAGCCCTCTGGGTTGATGCGCAAATCCATAGGCATGCCATGCACGAGCTGATCCTCGGCGGCCAGCGCAGTGGCAAGTCGCGCTGCGCGGAGTTGCGCGCGGCGCGCTGGCTGGCGCGGCCGGGCCGGTCTGCCGTGCTGCTGGCCACCGCGCTGGCGGGCGATGCCGAAATGGTGGCGCGCATTGCGCAGCACCGCATCGACCGCGCGCTGCGCATTCCTGAACTCGACGCGGTGGAAGTACCGCGCGATTTGGCCGGCGCGCTGCGGCAGCACAGCGCGCCGCAGCGGCTGGTGGTGGTCGATTGCCTGACGCTGTGGCTGACCAACCTGTTGATGCCGTGGCAGGGCGCAGCGCTCGACGCTGCCGCATGGTCGCAGGCGCAACAGGCCTTGCTGGACGCGCTGGCGGCGGCGCCCGGCCCGGTGCTGCTGGTCTCGAACGAGATCGGCCTGGGGCTGTCGCCGATGGGCGCCGAGGCGCGCCGCTTCGTCGACGAGCTGGGCCGCTTGCATCAGGAGGTGGCGATGCGCTGCGAACGGGTGACGCTGATGGTGGCTGGCATCGAAGTGAGCGTGAAATCGCCGCGCCTCGGGAGCGCGCTGTGAGCTGGCTCCGCTGCGCGCTCGGCGCGTTTGGCGTGTTGGCGCTGTGCCTGCACACCGCCGCTTCGCCGCAGACCACGCTGCGCGACGACCGCGGCGCGACGCTGGTGTTGACCACCTCACCGCAGCGCATCGTCAGCCTGCTGCCGTCGCTGACCGAGAGCGTTTGCGCGCTCGGCGGCTGTGCGCGGCTGGTCGGCACCGATCGATTTTCCAACTGGCCCGCGAGTGTGGTCAGGCTGCCCAAGCTGGGCGGGCTGGACGATGCGCAGATCGAGCGCATCGCGGCGCTGAAGCCCGACCTGGTGCTGGTGGCCACCTCAGCGCGCGTGACCGAACGGCTGGAAGGCCTGGGCCTGAAGGTGCTGGTGCTGGAGTCGCGCAACCATGCCGACGTGCAGCGCAGCCTGGCCTTGCTGGCCCAGGTACTGGGCACGCCGAACGAGGCCGCCGTGGTGTGGGCGCGCATCGAGCGCGAACTGCTGCAGGCGGCGGCCAAGGTGCCGCCGTCGCTGCGTGGCCGGCGCGTCTACTTCGAGGTCGACGCCGCGCCGTATGCGGCCGGTGCGTCGTCCTTCATCGGCGAAACGCTGAGCCGCCTGGCCATGAAGAACGTGGTGCCGGCCGAGCTGGGCCCGTTCCCCGCACTCGGCCCCGAGTTCGTGGTGCAGGCGCAGCCCGACGTGGTGATGGCCGACGCGCGCAGCGTGGCCGAGATGCCGCGGCGTCCCGGCTGGTCTGCGCTGCGCGCCTTGCGTGAGGGCCGCAGTTGCGGCTTCGCGGCGCCGCGCTACGAGTTGCTGATCCGGCCCGGTCCGCGCATGGGCGAGGCGGCCTTGCTGCTGGCCGACTGCCTGGCCTCGCTGCCGCTGCCGCCGCCGCAACCACAACCGCAGCCGCAAACGAAAGCGCGCTGATGTCCGAACACGACGCGCAGCGCAGGGCGCGCTTGGCCTGGGGCCTGGCGCTGCTGAGCCTGTTGTTGCTGGCGGCCGGCTTGGCCGCCGGCGGCGACGGCTGGTCGGTGCCGGCGCTGGTCGACACCTTGCGCGGGCCGGACGCGCGCTTGATCGTGGGCGACATCCGCGCGCCGCGCACGCTGGGTGCGTGGCTGGTCGGTGCCCTGCTGGGCCTGGCCGGTGCCATCGCGCAGGGCCTGTTCCGCAACCCGCTGGCCGACCCGTACTTGCTGGGCTCGGCCTCCGGCGCGTCGCTGGGGGTGGTGCTGGTGCTGGCGGGCAGTGCGCTGGCTGGGCACGGCATCAGCCTGGCCAGCGCCGAGGGCATCGCGCGCGTCGGCCTGGTCGGCGCCTCGTTTGCCGGCGCGCTGCTGGGCGTGCTGTTGACCTTGCTGCTGGCGCGCGGAGCGCCCCACACGCTGCGCTTGCTGCTGGCCGGCGTGGTGGTCGGGGTGATGCTGTCGGCGGTCGGCGACATGGTCACCACGCTGGCGCCCGATGCGCTGCGCGGCCGACAGGCCTTCATGCTGGGCAGCACCAGTTTCCTGAGCTGGGGCAGTTGCACCGCGTTGGCCGCCGGCCTGCTGCTGGCGGCGCCGCTGGCGTGGCGGCTGTCGCGCCTGCTCGATGCACTGACGCTGGGCGAAGACAGCGCGCGCAGCCTCGGCCTGGCGCTGCCGAGGCTGCGTCTGGCGCTGGTGGCGCTGCTCGCACTGGCCACCGGGCTGGCGGTGTCGCAGGCCGGGCTGATTGCGTTCGTGGGCCTGGTGGCGCCGCACCTGGTGCGCCGTTTCGCACCCGCGCCGCACGGGCACAGCCTGCTCGCCAGTGCGGCGATGGGCGGCACCCTGCTGTTGCTGGCCGACGTGCTGGCGCGCAGCCTGGTCGCACCGGTGGAGCTGCCGGTCGGCGTGCTCACCGCCATGCTGGGCGGTGGTTACTTGCTGTGGCTGCTGCACCGCCGGGGGCTGTCGTGAAGATCGTGCTCGACGCGCACGACCTGCGCCTGCGGCTGGGCAGCACGCAGGCGCTGGCGGGCATCACGCTGGCACTGCACGCGGGCTGGACGGCCATCGTGGGGCCCAACGGTGCCGGCAAGTCGACCCTGCTGCGCGTGCTGGCCGGACTGCAGGTGCCCGATGCCGGCAATGTGAGCCTGAACGGTCGGCTGTTGGCCGAGGTGCCGCTGCGCGAGCGGGCCCGCACGATGGCGTGGCTGGCCCAGCAGGGCGACACCAGCGGCGAGCTGACGGTGCGCGAGGTGGTGCACCTGGGCCGGCTGCCGCAGCTGGGTCTGTTTGCCACCCCGACCGCTGTCGACGAAGCGCTGGTGCAGCAGGCGATGGCGCAGACCGAGTGCGCCGCGTGGCAGCACCGTCGCCTGCACGAGTTGTCGGGCGGTGAGCGCCAGCGCGTGCTGCTGGCGCGTGCGCTGGCGGTCGATGCGCCGGTGCTGTTGCTTGACGAACCCACCACCCACCTCGACCCGCCGCACCAGATCGCGCTGCTGCGCTTGCTGCAGCGGCAGGCCCGCGCCGGGCGCACGGTGGTCAGCGTG
>JANNBZ010000058.1:0-9810 GCA_031386065.1 Burkholderiales bacterium | reverse complement strand
GCAGACGATCACGTCGCAGTCGGCCAGTTGCTGCGCCATGTCGTCGATGAAGGGCCGCACGTCGGCGTCGAGCCGCGCCTGCTGGTAGGCCGCCGCGACCGTGGCCTGTTGGCTTGGCCCGGTCTGGTGCGTGACGTGCGGGCGCTGCGCCGCAGGCATCAGCGCGACCGCTTGCGGCACGCAGTCGTTGAGCGTTTTCGCACCCAGGCTGCCGCCGACCACCAGCAGGCGCAGCGGGCCGTGTCGGCCCTCGAATCGTTGCGTCGGCGTGGGCAGATTTTCGATCTCGGCGCGCACCGGGTTGCCGGTGACGACGGCGCGTTTCGTGTGCTGCGCGGCGGGGCCGTCGAAGCCGAACGCAATGCGGTCGGCCACCGGCAGCAGCGCCTTGTTGCTCATCAACAGCGAGGCGTCGGCGTTGACCAGCAGCAGCGGCTTGCCGAGCAGGCTGGCCATCAACCCGCCCGGGAAGCACACATAGCCGCCCATGCCGAGCACCGCTTTCGCGTGGCGTTTGCGGATGATCTGCAGACAGCTCCAGAACGCGGCCAGCAGGCGCACGCCGCCGGTCAGTGTGTGCAGCAGACCCTTGCCACGCAGGCCGCTGAAGGCGATGGCATCGAACGCGATTCCGCTCGGCGGCACCAGTTTGTTTTCCATGCCGTGGGTGGTGCCGAGCCAGCTGACGGACCAGCCTCTGTGTTGCATTTCTTTGGCAACGGCCAGGCCGGGGATGATGTGGCCGCCGGTGCCGGCGGCCATGATGATGAGGTGTTTGGAGGTCATCGTTTGACCTCTGGTCGGGGTGTCGCTGCAGGGTCTGCCGTGACTCTTTGCACCGCGTCGGGATGGCGTCCCGACAGCCGCCTCACTTTCTTTGCTTCGCCAAAGAAAGTAAGCAAAGAAAGGCGACCCGACGCCGCCGCCCCGCTGCGCGGGGTGCGCTGCGGTGCTCGGCCTGGTCGGGGAAGGGGCTCGAACTCGCCCCGGGTACGGGACTCAGACAGTCGCCCCTTCTGATCCCGACCAGCCCTGCGCTCCTCGCCGGCGCCAACGGGCTGAATAGCCAACTCAACGCGGCTCGCTTCGCATCGCCGCAGGCTGCTGGTGTTGCTCTTGGGGCCCTTCGGAACCGCCGAGCAGCGCAGGGCAAGACGGACAAGAAGGGGCGTTGTCTGAGTCCCCGTACCCGGGGGCGAGTTCAGCCCCTTCCCGTCTTGACCGAGCAGCGCAGGGCAGTCGGCCTCCAGCCGACCGGTGAGGGGGGTCGCCTTTCTTTTGGTTCCGTTTCTTTGGCGAAGCAAAGAAAAGGGACTCGGCTGTCGGGCCGACGACCCGACGCGGACGTGAGACCCAAACCAAAACGACGAAAAAGCAAAAGAACTCATGCCCTGCCCCCGCGCATGAGTTGCCGATTCTCAATATCGATCCGCAAAACAATCGCCAACGCCACCATGTTCATCACGATCGCCGAGCCACCAAAACTCATCAGCGGCAATGTCAGCCCCTTCGTCGGCAAAACCCCCAGATTGACACCCATGTTGATGAACGCCTGGCCGCCGATCCAGATGCCGATGCCCTGTGCATACAGCCCCGCGAACACCCGGTCCAGCGCAATCGCCTGGCGCCCGATGTGGAACAGCCGGCGCGCCAGCCAGAAGAAGGCAACGATGACGCAGGCGACGCCGATGAAGCCGAGTTCCTCGCCGATCACGGCGAGCAGGAAGTCGGTGTGCGCCTCGGGCAGGTAGTGCAGCTTTTCCACGCTGGAGCCCAGGCCCTGGCCGAAGACTTCTCCGCGCCCGAAGGCGATCAACGAATGCGTCAGTTGATACGCCTTGCCGAGCGCGAACTCCGGGTCCCAGGGGCGCAGGTAGGCGAAGATGCGCTCGCGCTTTTCGGGGCTGAAGGCGATCACCAGCACGAAGGTACCCACCAGCACCGCGCCGCTGAGCACGAACATGCGCAGGTTCACGCCACCCAGAAACAGGATGCCCATCGAGATGATGGCCACCACCATGAAGGCGCCCATGTCGGGCTCGCGCAGCAGCAGCGCGCCAGTGATGCCCAGCGCCACCGCCATCGGCCACACCGCCTGCACGAACTTCTCTTTCACGTCCATCTTGCGGGCCATGTAGCTGGCCGCGTACATGGCCATTGCGAGCTTGGCCAACTCACTCGGCTGGAAGTTCATCACGCCCAGCGGAATCCAGCGGCGCGACTTGTTGACCACCTTGCCGATGCCCGGAATCAGCACCAGCACCAGCAGCACCAGCGCCAGCACGAAGACCCACGGCGCGGCCTTCTCCCACACGTTCATCGGCACCTGCAGCGCCAGCACCGCCAGCACCACGGCCACGCTGAGCGACAGCAGGTGCCGGCTCAGGAAATGGGTCGAGGTGTAGAGCGCGAACTTGGGGTTGTCGGGCAAGGCCACCGACGCGCTGTAGACCATCACCGCGCCCAGCGCCGCCAGCGCCACCACCATCCACACCAGGGCCTGGTCGAAGCCGAGCAGGCGCGCCGGCTGGGCCGACGAGGTGTGGATCCAGTCGCGCACCGGCACCGCTGCGCTGCGCGCTTCCCCACGCGCGAACAGCGATGCCAACCGCGATGCGAACCGCGCCTTGATGGCGTCGAGGTTGATGCGGGTCAGGCTGCTGCTCATGCGGCGACCTCGCCTTGCTCGGCCGCCAGCGCCAGCACCTCGGCCACGAACACCTCGGCGCGGTGGCCGTAGTTGCGGAACATGTCAAGGCTGGCACAGGCCGGGCTGAGCAATACCGCGTCGCCGGACAGCGCCTGCGCGAAGGCCCAGCGCGTGGCGACTTCCAGCGTGTCGTGCCGTTGCAGCGGGACGCCGGTGCCCGCCAGCGCGGCTTCGATGCGCTGCGCGTCGCGGCCCAGTGTGGCCACGGCGCGGGCATGGCGCTGCACCGGCGCGGCCAGCGGCGCGAAGTCCTGGCCCTTACCGTCGCCGCCCAGGATGACCACCAGCTTGGCCGGCGCGCGGTCGTCGCCGAGCCCGTTCAACGCGGCCACGGTGGCGCCGACATTGGTGCCCTTGCTGTCGTCGAAGGCGTCGACGCCGTGAATGCCGGCAACGAACTGAACGCGGTGCGGCTCGCCGCTGTAGTCGCGCAGGCCGTGCAGCATCGGTGCCAGCGGGCAGTCGATGGCGGTGGCGAGCGCCAACGCGGCCAGCGCATTGGCGGCGTTGTGGCGACCGCGCACGCGCAGCGCGTCGGCCGGCATCAGACGCTGGATGTGCAGTTCGATGGGGTCGTCCGCGCCCTTGCGGGACCGCTTGACGGTTTCGTCGGCTTCGAGCGCGCGCACCAGCCAGGCCATGCCGTTCTCGATGACGAGGCCGTAGTCGCCGGGATGCTGGGGCGCGTCGAGCCCGAAGCGCACCACGCTGCGCAGCACCGGCTTCGCGAAGCGGCCCTTGCCCGGCACGGCGGCGGGCACCATGCGTTCCACAGTGGCGTCGTCGCGGTTGACGACCATCACCGCGTTCTGGCCGTAGACGCGCGCCTTCGCGGCCACGTAGGCGTCCATGTCGCCGTGCCAGTCGAGGTGGTCTTCGGTGATGTTCAACACCACGGCGGCGTCGGGCTCGAAGTGGCGCACGCCGTCGAGCTGGAAGCTTGAGAGTTCGAGCACCCAGACTTCGGGAAGGCCGTCGGCCTCGGCAGCCAACCCATCCGCCAGCGTCTGCAGCATCGTCGGCCCGATGTTGCCCGCCGCCGCCACCCGCTTGCCGGCGCGCTCAATCAGCAACGCAGCCATCGCGGTGGTGGTGGTCTTGCCATTGGTGCCGGTGATCGCGAGCACCTTCGGCGCGTAGCCACGCTCAACTTTTAGGTCGGCCAAGGCACGCGCGAACAGGTCGAGCTCGCCCTGCACCGCCACGCCGGTTTGCACCGCGCGTTGCAGCGGTGCGGCAATGCGCGCATCACGCGGCGACAGGCCGGGGCTCTTCAGCACAAGTTGCACGCCGTCGAACGCGGCGTCGGTCAGCGAGCCGTGCAGCAGGCTGACAGCAGGCGCGAGCTCGGCCACGGCCGCCGCGTGCGGCGCCGGATCGCGCGAGTCCCAGACGCGCACGTGCGCGCCGTTCGCAGCGCACCAGCGCGTCATCGCCAGGCCGGATTCACCGAGCCCGAGCACCAAGACATGGAGGTTGTTCAGGTGGTTCATCAACGCAGCTTCAAACTCGCCAGCCCGACCAGGCACAGCAGCATGGTGATGATCCAGAAACGCACCACGACCTGCGTTTCCTTCCAGCCCGATTTCTCGAAGTGGTGGTGCAGCGGCGCCATCTTCAGCAGGCGCCGGCCTTTGCCGAAGCGCTTGCGGGTGTACTTGAACCACAGCACTTGCAGCATCACCGACACCGCCTCGGCGACAAAGATGCCGCCCATGATGCCCAGCACGATTTCCTGCCGCGTGATGACGGCGATGGTGCCGAGTGCGCCGCCCAGCGACAGCGCGCCACGTCGCCCATGAACACCTGCGCCGGATGGGTGTTGAACCACAAAAAGGCCAGGCCCGCGCCGGCCATCGCAGCGCAGAACACCAGCAGCTCGCCGGCACCGGGGATGTAGGGGATCAGCAGGTACTTGGAGAACACCGAACTGCCGGTCACGTAGGCGAACACGCCCAACGCCGAACCCACCATCACCACCGGCATGATGGCCAGGCCGTCGAGCCCGTCGGTCAGGTTGACCGCGTTGCTGGCGCCCACGATGACGAACCAGGTCAGCACCAGAAAACCGAACACGCCCAGCGGGTAGCTGACGGTCTTGAAGAACGGCACCATCAGGTCGGCCTTGGGCGGCAGGTCGTTCGAGAAGCCACTTTGAATCCAGCGCAAGAAGAGTTCGAGCACGCGCAGGTTCGAGGTCTCGCTGACGCTGAACGCGAGGTACAGCGCGGCCACCAGGCCGATCAGCGATTGCCAGAAAAACTTTTCGCCCGACGGCATGCCTTCGGGGTTCTTGTCGACCACCTTGCGCCAGTCATCGACCCAGCCGATGGCACCGAAGCCGACGGTCACCACCATCACGATCCAGACGAAGCGGTTGCTCCAGTCGAACCACAGCAAGGTGCTGACGCCGATGCTGATCAGGATCAGCACGCCGCCCATCGTCGGCGTGCCGGCTTTCACCAGGTGGGCCGTCACGCCGTAGTCGCGGACGGGCTGGCCGATCTTCAGCGACGCGAGGCGGCGAATCACCCACGGCCCGAAGGCCAGGCCGATCAGCAAGGCGGTCATCGCCGCCAGCACCGCGCGCAGGGTCAGGTATTGAAAGACGCGGAAAAAGCCGAGTTCGGGCGACAGGGTTTGCAACCACTGGGTCAGACTAAGCAGCACGGTCGGCTCCTTCGCTGTGCAGCAGGCTGACCACCACCTGTTCCATTTTCATGAAGCGCGAGCCCTTGACGAGCACCGCGTTGAAGTCGGGCAACGGCGCCGCGACGAGCGAGGCCATGTCGTTGAAGTGACGTGCGCCGCTGAAGGCATTGGCCGTGTGCGCGGACAACGCGCCCACGCACCACAGGTGGTCGATGCCCTGCGCCTTCGCATAGGCACCGACCTCGGCGTGAAAGGCCGGGCCCTGGTCGCCGACCTCGCCCATGTCGCCCAGCACCAGCCAGCGCGGTGCCGGCAACGACGCCAGCACGTCGATGGCGGCGCGCACCGAATCGGGGTTGGCGTTGTAGCTGTCGTCGATCAGCATGAGCGTGCGGCCGGCGCGCGTGAAGGCCTTCAACTGCGAGCGGCCCTTGACGGCCTGGAACGATGCCAGCCCGGTCGCGATGGCCGCCAGTGGGCAGCCGGCAGCCAGCGCACACGCGGTAGCCGCCAGCGCGTTCTTCACGTTGTGCCGGCCCGCCATGTGCAACCGCGTGGGCACACTGCCGGCGGGAGTCTTCAGCACCAGCGCCCAGTGGTCGCCGGCCCAGGTCGCGTCGGCGGTCACGTCGGCCGGGCCGCTCAACGCGAAGGTCGACACCGCACACGAACCGGCCAGCGCGCGCCACAGCGGCGCGAAGGCGTCGTCGGCCGGAAACACCGCCACGCCCGACGCGCTCAGCGCCTCGATGACGGCGCCGTTCTCGCGCGCCACCGCGTCGACGCTGGCCATGAATTCGAGGTGCTCGCGCTGCGCGTTGTTGACCAGCGCCACCGTCGGTGCGGCCATGCGCGCAAGGCTGGCAATTTCACCGGGGTGGTTCATGCCCAGCTCCACCACGCCGGCGCGGTGGAACGTGGCGTCGTCCTGGCGCAGCCGCAGCAGGGTCAGCGGCACGCCGATGTCGTTGTTGAAATTGCCTTCGGTGGCAAACGCCGACGCGCCCAGCCAGGCCCGCAGCATGGTCGCGATCATCTGCGTCACGGTGGTCTTGCCGTTGCTGCCGGTCACCGCGATCAGCGGCAGGTGGAAGCGGTGTCGCCACGCGGTGGCCAGCTCGCCGAGTGCCTGGCGCGCGTCGGTCACCTGCAGGCCCGGCAGGTCGGCGTTCAAGCCGTGTTCGGCCAGCGCCGCCACCGCGCCGGCCGCGCGTGCCTGCGGCAGAAAATCGTGTGCGTCGAAGTGCTCGCCCTTCAGTGCCACGAACAGGTCGCCGGGCTGCAGGCTGCGGGTGTCGCTGTGAACGCGCTGCACGCTCAGGCTGGCGTCGCCGATGAGGGTCGACGCGGGCAGCAGCGCATGCGCCTGGGCCAGCGTCATCATGCGTTGGCGCCTCGCAAAAGCAAAGCCGCCGTGGCTTCGTCGACATCGGAGAACGGGCGCTTCACGCCGGCCACGTCCTGGTAGTCCTCGTGGCCCTTGCCGGCGATCAGGATCACGTCGCGCGCATCGGCCTCGCGCACTGCTGTGCGAATGGCCGCGCGGCGGTCTTCGATCACCTTCACGCCGTGCTGGCTGACCGGCAAGCCGGCCACGATCTGCAGCAGGATGAAAGCAGGCGCTTCGAAGCGCGGGTTGTCGCTGGTGACCACCACGCGCTGCGCCAGCCGCTGCGCCAGCGCGCCCATCAGCGGGCGCTTGCCGGCGTCGCGGTTGCCGCCGCAGCCGAACACGCAGCACAGCGCACCGCCCCGGGCGGCGGCCAGCGGCTGCAATGCGAGCAGCGCTTTTTCAAGGGCGTCGGGTGTGTGCGCGTAGTCGACCACCACCTCAGGCGCATTCGCCGTGGTGGGCACGCGCTGCATGCGGCCGGGCACCGGCGTGAGTTGCGCGCAGACGCGTGCCGCGTCGACCAGTGGCACGCCCAGAGCGCGCAGACCACCGATGACAGCCAGCAGGTTGGACACGTTGTAGTCGCCGATCAGGGCGCTGTGCACCTCGACGCTGTCACTGCCTTCATGCAGCGTGAACGCCAGGCCACCGTCGCGGTAGCCGATGTGCGATGCGCGCAGTGTGGCTGCGCCGCGCGTCGAATACGTCGTCAGTGCGAGTGGCTTCGCGCTCAGGTCTCGCGCCAGCCGCGCGCCGAACGCGTCGTCGAGGTTCAGCACCGCCGCCTTCAATCCAGGCCAGGCGAACAGCGCCGCCTTCGCGTCGCCGTAGGCCTGCATGCTGCCGTGGAAGTCGAGGTGGTCCTGCGTCAGGTTGGTGAACAGCGCCACCTTGATGTGGGTGCCCGCCAGGCGCTGCTCGGTCAGGCCGATCGACGAGGCCTCGATCGCGCAGGCGGCGAATTCAGCGTCGGCGAAGCGCTTGAACGCGCTGTGCAGCGTGACCGGATCGGGTGTCGTCAGGCCGTTGAAACTCATCGCCGCCGGGGTAGCGCCAAGCGGCGGATCGCCGACGCCCAGCGGCGGCTCGCCGATGCCCAGCGTGCCGACCACGCCGCAGCGGTGGCCCAGAGCCGTCAGCGCTTGTGCCGTCCACCACGCGACCGAGGTCTTGCCGTTGGTGCCGGTGACGGCCACCACGCGAAGGCGCTGGCTGGGCGTGCCGACGAACGCGCTGGCGATCGGGCCGGTGGCGGCCTTCAGGCCGGTCATGGTGGCGACATGCGGCGAATCGAAACCGAAGGCGTCGCTGCCGTCGGCTTCCACCAGGGCCGCCACGGCGCCTGCGGCCATCGCAGCCGCCACATGCTGGCGGCCGTCTTGCGCGTAACCGGGCCAGGCGATGAACGCGTCGCCCGCCACCACGCGGCGGCTGTCGGTGGCCAGGCCACGCGCACCCTGCGCCTGCAGCCAGCCCAGGGCAGCGTTGACCGAAGCGAGTGGCGTCAGTGGAGTCAGCGCCATCAGAAGCTCTCGACCTCGGCCGGCAACTTGCGCGCAACGATTTGCGGCCGCACGTCGAGGTCGGGCTGCACGCCCAGCGTGCGCAATGTTTGCTGCACGACTTCGCTGAACACCGGCGCGGCCACGTCGCCGCCGTAGTACTTGCCGTTGCTGGGCTCGTCGACCATCACCGCGACCACGATGCGCGGGTTGTTGATGGGTGCGATGCCGACAAACCACGAGCGGTATTTCTTGTCGGAGTAGCCCTTGCCTTCCTGCTTGTAGGCGGTGCCAGTCTTGCCGCCCACCGAATAGCCCATGGCCTGCGCCTTGGGCGCCGTGCCGCCCTCGCCCGTAACCATGTTCAGCATCTGCAGCACGGCCTTCGCGGTCTTCGGCGACATCACGCGGATGCCGCCGGCGGGCTGGTCGGTTTTCACCAGCGAGGTCGGCAGCAGTTCACCGTCGTGCGCGAACACCGTGTAGGCGCGCGCCAGCTGAAACAGGCTGGCCGACAGGCCGTAGCCGTAGCTCATGGTGGCCTGCTCGATCGGCCGCCAGGTCTTGTACGGGCGCAGCCGGCCGGTCACGGCGCCGGGGAAACTGATCTGCGGCTTCTGCCCGAAACCGACCTGCGTGAACAGTTCGTGCATCTCGCGCGGCTGCATTTGCATGGCCATCTTCACGGTGCCGACGTTGCTTGATTTCTGGATGATCTCGGCCACCGTCAGCGCGCCGTGCGGGTGCGCGTCGCTGATGGTCGAGCCGCCGATCACCATGCGGCCCGGCGCCGTTTGAATCACCGTGGTGGGCGTGACGCGGCCGGTTTCCATCGCCAGCGCCGCGATGAAGGGCTTCATCGTGGAGCCGGGCTCGAAGGTGTCGGTCAGTGCGCGGTTGCGCAACTGGCCGCCGGTCAGGTTGCGGCGCTCGTTGGGCGCGAAGCTGGGGTAGTTGGCCAGCGCCAGCACCTCGCCGGTCTGCACGTCGAGCACCACCACGCTGCCGGCCTTGGCCTTGTGCTCGGCCACCGCGTCGCGGATGCGCTGGTAGGCGAAGAACTGCGCTTTTGAGTCGATCGACAGTTCGATGTCGCGCCCATCCACCGGTGCCACGCTGTCGCCGATGTCCTCGACCACGCGGCCGAGCCGGTCCTTGATCACGCGGCGCGTGCCGCCACGGCCCGCCAAGTCTTGCTGAAAGGCCAGCTCGATGCCTTCCTGGCCGCGGTCTTCCACGTTGGTGAAGCCGACCAGGTGCGCGGCCGATTCGCCCTCGGGGTACTTGCGCCGGTACTCGCGCAACTGCAGCACGCCCTGCATGCCCAGCGCCTGCACGTCCTTGGCCACCTGCTCGTCGACCTGGCGGCGCAGCCACACGAAGTTCGGGTTGTCGTCGAGCCGATCGGCCAATTCTTTCGGCGTCATGCCCAGCAACTTCGCCAACTGGCGGCGCTTCGCGACATCGGTGTCCAGGTCTTTCGGACTTGCCCACAGCGAAGGCATCGGCACGCTGGCCGCGAGGATCAGGCCGTTGCGGTCGACGATGCGGCC
>JANNBZ010000054.1:0-6195 GCA_031386065.1 Burkholderiales bacterium | reverse complement strand
CTGAGCCGACGCAGCGAAGCACCTGCGAAGCTGTGCAGCGTAGTCGGCTCAGCTCAGGCCTGCTCTGCGCAGTTGACACAGGCGCTTCGTTCCGGCCTGAGCCGACGCAGCGAAGCACCTGCGAAGCTGTGCAGCGTAGTCGGCTCAGCTCAGGCCTGCTCTGCGCAGTTGACACAGGCGCTTCGTTCCAGCCTGAGCCAGCGCAGATCAGCTGCGCGAGCCGGCGTGCACGCCGAACACGCCCAGCACCACCAAGCCGATGCTGAGCAGCTTCAAGGCGGTCGCTGGCTCCTTGAAGTACCACACGCCGATGGCCGCCGTGACCACCGTGCCCACGCCGGACCACACGGCATACACCACGCTCAGGCCCAGCACGCGCACGACGAAGGCGTTGAGCGCGAACGACAGCGCGTAGAAAACGAAGATCAGCAGCGACGGCGTGAGCCGGGTCAGTCCCTCGGACAGGCGCATGCAGACCGTGCCGCAGACCTCGAAGAAGATCGCGATCCACAGCATGGTCCAGGCTTGCGCAAAGGTCGGGATGAAGGTGGACATGGTGGTTCTGGCAGGCAGGTTGGGTGGCCCGCATCGTATGGAAAAACACGGGGTTCGCAATCACGCGATGAGCGGCACACTGTAGCGATGACGCCGACTCTGCCCGTTCACCCCGCGATGCGCCCGGCCGTTCGCCGCCGGCCAGCAGGGGATGCAAGTTGAGCGGTAAGGCAGAGCAGCGCGCTGGTGGCGCCGCGTTCAAGCGCCGGCTGGACCACATCTACCTTTGGTACACGGTTGGCTTTGTGGCTTTCATCCTGCTGCTGGGCCTGCTGGAACGGATGGGTCTGCCCAAGCGCTCGATCGGCGTGATCTTCCTGTTGTCCACCGTCGGTCTGTATGCCGGCATCGGCATCGTCAGCCGCACCAGCGACGCGGTCGAGTACTACGTGGCAGGCCGGCGCGTGCCGGCCGTCTACAACGGCATGGCGACGGCAGCCGACTGGATGTCGGCGGCCTCGTTCATCGGGTTGGCCGGCACGCTGTACTTGCAGGGCTTCGGCGGCCTGGCCTTCGTGCTCGGCTGGACCGGCGGCTATTGCCTGGTGGCCCTGCTGCTGGCGCCGTACCTGCGCAAGTTCGGGCAGTTCACCATCCCCGACTTCCTGGCGGCGCGCTTCGGTGGCAACCTGCCGCGCTTCATCGGCGTCTTCGCGGCGATCCTGTGTTCGTTCATCTACCTGGTCGCCCAGATCTACGGCGTGGGCATCATCACGGCGCGGCTGACCGGGGTCGACTTCGTCGTCGGCATCTTCCTCGGGTTGGGCGGGGTGCTGGTGTGTTCGTTTCTCGGCGGCATGCGCGCCGTCACCTGGACCCAGGTGGCGCAGTACATCATTTTGATCATTGCGTACCTGGTACCGGTGATGTGGCTGTCGGTCAAGCAGACGGGCATTCCGGTGCCCCAGATCGCCTACGGTTACCAGTTGGAGAAAGTGACCCAGCGCGAGCTTGAACTGCTGGCCGACCCGAGGGAGCAGGAGGTCACACGCGCATTCAGGGCGCGTGCCGACAACTACGCCGCGAAGCTTCGCAACGTGCCGCAGGCGGCTGCGCAGGAGCGCGATGCGGCCGAGCAGCAGGCCGCGCATTTGCGGTCGGTCAACGCCCCGCTCGGGCAGATTCAGGCTGCCGAAAAGGCGGTCGCCAACCTGCCGAAGAGCGACGCAGCCGCGCGCGAGGCCTGGACCCGGGCGCAGGCTGCGAATGAGGCGCGTGCCCGGCCGCTGGGCGGCATGCCGCCGCATGCACAGCAGTTCGCGGGCGACCCGAAGGGCAGCGCGGCGGAGCGAGCCGCCTTCGACGACTCGCGCAACAATTTCCTGGCGCTGGTGTTCTGCCTGATGGTGGGCACGGCCGGGCTGCCGCACATCCTGATGCGCAGCTACACGACGCCGTCGGTGAAAGAAGCACGCGAGTCGGTCGCCTGGTCGCTGGTCTTCATCCTGCTGCTGTACCTGACCGCGCCGGCACTGGCGGTGCTGGTGAAGTTCGAGGTCTTCAATTCGCTGGTCGGCGTCCCGTTCGACCGACTGCCCGCCTGGATCGCCAACTGGTCCAAGGTCGATGCGTCGCTGCTGTCGGTGGTGGACATCAACCGTGACGGGTTGCTGCAGCTGGGCGAATTGCGCATCAGCGGCGACATGGTGATGCTGGCCACGCCCGAGATCGCCGGGCTGCCCTACGTGGTCTCGGGCATGGTGGCGGCCGGCGGTCTGGCTGCAGCCCTGTCCACGGCCGACGGACTGCTGTTGACCATCACCAACGCGCTGTCGCACGACCTTTACTACAAGATGATCCGGCCGGCGGCCAGCACAGCGCAGCGCGTCATCATCTCGAAGGTGCTGCTGCTGGCAGTGGCGCTGGCGGCGGCGGCCGTCGCGGCGCAGCGGCCGGCGGACATCCTGTTCCTGGTGTCGGCGGCGTTCTCGCTGGCGGCCTCGGCGTTTTTCCCTGCCCTGGTGCTGGGCGTTTTCTGGCAGCGCGCCAACCGATGGGGCGCCGTCTGCGGCATGGCCGCAGGCCTTGCGCTGACCTGCTACTACATGATCCAGAACGAAGCCTGGATGCGGGGCGTGTTCGGGATCACCTCGCCGGTCAGCCTGTGGTTCGGCATTCAGCCGCTTTCTGCGGGGGCGTTCGGCGTGCCGCTGGGCTTTGCCGTGATCGTGCTGGTCAGCCTGGCGACGCCTCGATCGGGCGTCGAGATGCGATCGTTCGTGCAGACAATCCGCTCGCCCACGTCGCCATGAGGTCGAGGGCGCGGCCGGTTCTGCCCGACGCGCTACAATCACAGGCTGACCTTGCCACACCCACGCCGACGCGGAATGAGCCGTGTCGACAACCCAGGGGTGGCTTCCAGACCCAGCTGCGGCCGATTTTCGGTTGCGGGGGCGGAAACCCCAAGGAGATTCAATGCGTCATTATGAAATCGTGCTATTGATCCATCCGGATCAAAGCGAACAGGTTCCTGCCATGCTGGAACGCTACAAGGGCACCATCACCGCCGGCGGCGGCAAGGTGCACCGGGTCGAAGACTGGGGCCGTCGTCAGATGGCTTACCTGATCCAGAAGCTGGCCAAGGCCCACTACCTGTGCTTGAACATCGAGTGCAGCAAGGAAGTGCTGGTCGAGCTGGAAACCGGCTTCCGTTTCAACGACGCCGTGCTGCGCCACCTGACCGTGCTCAAGAGCAAGGCCGAGACCACGCCTTCGGTGATGATGAAGATCGTCGACAAGGAAGATTCCCGCCGCGCTCCCCAGCAGGAAGCCACCGCCTGAGCATGACGCCAGCGTTCGCTCATCACTTGCGCTGATGAACCGCCTGGTTCTGACGGCCCAACTGGTGGAACGAGGCGTTGTGAGATACACCCCGGCCGGATTGCCTGCCCTCGACTTGAGCCTGAAGCACGAGTCAGAAGTGACGCAAGACGGTCAGCCCCGCAAGGTCTCGATGGAAATTCGGGCGCGGGCCGTGGGGCAGATCACACAACGCTTGTCGGGTGTCGAGATCGGAAGCCTGCACGGCTTTGCCGGCTTCCTCGGCTCCCAACGCAACGGACGCGGTGTCGTGTTTCATGTGACCGAGCTGGACTGAAGTCCAACTCACTGTACGTATCCGGATAGATTCAAAAGAGGTTCAAGATGCCACCACCACGCGGTAAAGGTAAGTTTTCAAAAGATCGCAAGCCGAAGCGCAACACGCAGTCCCTGCTGTTCCGTCGCAAGCGTTTTTGCCGTTTCACCGTCACCGGTGTGACCGAGATCGACTACAAGGATGTGGACACCCTGCGTGACTTCATCGGCGAGAACGGCAAGATCACGCCTGCACGCCTGACCGGCACGCGCGCTTTCTTCCAGCGACAGCTGACCACGTGCATCAAGCGTGCTCGCTTCCTGGCCATGCTGCCGTACAGCGACCAGCATCGCGTCTAAGGAGCCACACCATGCAAGTGATCCTGCTCGACAAAGTGGCCAACCTCGGCAACCTCGGCGATGTCGTCAAGGTGAAAGACGGTTACGCCCGCAACTTCCTGATTCCGACCCGCGCTGCACGCCGTGCCACGCCGGTGGCGATCCAGGAATTCGAAGCCAAGCGTGCCGACCTTGAAAAGATGGCCGCTGAACGTTTCGCCACGGCGCAAGCCCTGGGCGAGAAGATGAGCGGCCGCACCGTTCACATCACGCAAAAAGCGGGTGTCGACGGCCGGCTGTTCGGCTCGGTGACCAACAACGACATCGCCGAAGCGCTGACGCGCATCGACTTCAAGGTCGTCAAGGCCCAGGTGCGCATGCCCAACGGTCCGTTGAAGACCGTCGGCGAGCACGTGGTGTCGGTGGCCCCGCACACCGATGTCGTCGTCGACGTGAAAGTGGTTGTGGTGGGCGAGACAGATTGACGTTGGCGTGACCGCAGTCGAAAGGCCGGCCACGCCGGCCTTTCTCGTCAGAGGGCCGGTCATGCCGGCCCTTTTCTTTTGGTGACTCGTTTTTCAACAGTTCACCACCGTCCTTCCCCTGCATTTCCACAGGCTTGTGCACAGGCGTGCGTGCCTGCGGCTCTTATCATTCCTCGATGTCTGCCGTTTTCGCTTCCACCGATTTCCCGAACACCTCACGGCCCGACGACGAGGTCGCGCGCTTGCGCATTCCGCCGCATTCGGTGGAGGCCGAGCAAAGCGTTCTCGGCGGCCTGCTGCTCGACAACAGCGCCTGGGATCGCGCCGGCGATCTGCTGAGCGACAGCGATTTCTATCGCTACGAACACCGCTTCATCTACGCGGCCATCGGCGCGCTGGTGAATGCCACCAAGCCGGCCGACGTGATCACCGTGTTCGAGCAGCTGCAAAGCCTGGGCAAGGCCGACGAGTGCGGTGGCCTGGTCTATCTGAACGCACTGGCGCAGAGCGTGCCGAGCGCGGCCAACATGCGGCGCTACGCCGAGATCGTGCGCGAGCGCGCGGTGCTGCGCAAACTGGTGGCGGTCAGCGACGAGATCGCCACCACCGCCTTCAATCCACAGGGCCGGCAGGTGTCCGAGATCCTCGACGAGGCCGAAGGCAAGATCTTTCGCATCGGCGAGGAAGGTTCGCGCTCGCGGCAGGGCTTTCTGAGCATGGACACGCTGGTCGTGCAACTGCTCGACCGCGTCACCGAGTTGTACGAGAACGGTGCCGAAGACGTGACCGGCGTGCGCAGCGGCTACGTCGACCTCGACCGCATGACTTCCGGTTTTCAACCCGGTGACCTGGTGGTTCTGGCGGCGCGCCCGTCGATGGGAAAGACCGCGCTCGCGCTGAACATCGCCGAGCAAGTGGCGGTGGCCGAAGGCCTGCCGGTGGTCATTTTTTCGATGGAGATGGGTGCTGCCCAACTGGCGCTGCGGCTGGTCGGCTCGATGGGCCGCATCGACCAGAGCAACCTGCGCACCGGCCGCCTGAAGGACGACGAGTGGAGCCGCCTGTCCGAGGCGGTCGAGAAGCTCGGCGCGGTCAGCATGTACATCGACGAGAGCTCGGCACTCACACCTAGCGAGGTGCGGGCGCGGGCGCGGCGCCAGGCACGCCAGTGCGGACAGCTTGGGCTGATCGTGGTCGACTACCTGCAGTTGATGAGCGGCAGCGGCGGGTCAAGCGACGAGAACCGCGCCACCGTGATCGGCGAAATCTCGCGCGGCCTGAAGTCGCTGGCGAAGGAGCTGAAGTGCCCGGTGATCGCGTTGTCGCAGCTCAACCGCAGCGTCGAGTCGCGCACCGACAAGCGGCCGATGATGAGCGACCTGCGCGAATCGGGCGCGATCGAGCAGGACGCCGACATCATCATGTTCATTTACCGCGACGACTACTACACCAAGGACGCGTCGAAGGAGCCGAACATTGCCGAGGTCATCATCGGCAAGCAGCGCAACGGGCCCACCGGCACCATCAAGCTGTTCTTCAACAAGCCGCTGACCAAGTTCGACAACCTGGCGCCGGGCAGTTCAGGCAGCGATTACTGACCTGCAGGCTCGATGCCGGGGCCGGTGCGCTGGCCTTGCGACTGATTGCTGAATACATTTAAGGGGTATCCGCTTAGCTCCAGTGACACTATCATGACTGGATGAAAACCCAGCCCATCGTAGCGCCAGAAGCGGGCCGTGAC
>JANNBZ010000374.1:0-2266 GCA_031386065.1 Burkholderiales bacterium | reverse complement strand
ATCGCCGTCGGGTGGTTGTGTGTTTCCACCTTCATCAACACATGCGTCAGTTCGCTGCGCGCAGCGTATGGCGGCGCGTTGGTGTAGCCCTGCGGCAGCCAGCGTTCGATCACGCCGCCTTCCATCACCGACGAGTTGTCGCTGTAGGCGATCACCGTGTGCTGCGGCGCCAGCCGGTGCGTGTTGCGGATCATCCCGAACATCGAGCGCTCTTGCGGCACACCGTCGATGCGGAACTCGGCGTTGAAGATCTTGTGGCGGCAGTGCTCGCTGTTGGCCTGCGCGAACATCATCAGTTCCACGTCGGTGGGGTTGCGCTGCAAGGCGGTGAAGGCGGCGACGAGGTAATCGATCTCGTCGTCGGACAGCGCCAGGCCGAAGGCGCTGTTGGCGTCGACCAATGACGCACGGCCCAGCCCCAGCACGTCGACCCGCTCCATCGGCTTGCCGACCTGCTCGTCGAACAGATGGGCTGCGTCTTCGCGCTGCAGCAGCACGCTCTCGGTCATCCGGTCGTGCAGCAGCGCGGCGGCGGCTTGCAGTTCTTCGGCAGACAGCGGCTTGCTGCCGCCGAACAGACCGCCCTTCAGCGTCAACCTGAACTCGGTCACGCGCTCGACCCGCCGGATGGCCAGGCCGCAGTTGTGGGCGATGTCGGTCGCTTTCGACGCCCACGGCGACACCGTGCCCAGCCTGGGCGCCACAACGATCAGGCAGCCGTCCAGCGGGCCGTCGTAGGCGTCGCCGTAGCGCAGCAGGCCTTCGACCTTGTCCTGCGCCTCACGCGCCAGCGCGCTGTCGCTCCAGACCCAGTGCACGTGGCGTGCGTGCAGCCCCGTGATGCGGGCGCTGACGGCTTGCAGCCTGGGCAGCAGGGCCAGGGCGCGGAAGGCGGACAGCGCATTGCCGCCCTCGTGGTGTTGCAGATGCTTCGGTGTGGAGGTCACGCTTGGGGCTCGGGCGCTGCGTTGAAGGCCCCGGGGCAGTCGAGGCTGACCCGGTGTGAGCCCTCGATTTTAGCGGTCGGGTGAGATAATTCGGGCCATGACGATCACCATCAAAACCGCAGCCGACGCACAGGGCATGCGCATTGCCGGGCGGCTGGCCTCCGAGGTGCTGGACATGCTGACCGCGCATGTGAAACCCGGCGTTTCCACCGACGAACTCGACCGCTTGGCGCACGACCTCATCGTGAACGTGCAGCAAGGCATTCCGGCCCCGCTGAACTACGCGCCCCCCGGCTACACGCCCTACCCGAAGTCGATCTGCACGTCCATCAACCACCAGGTCTGTCACGGCATTCCGAACGACCGGCCGCTGAAGAACGGCGACATCGTGAACATCGACGTCACCGTCATCAAGGACGGCTGGCACGGCGACACCAGCCGCATGTTCATCGTCGGTGAAGGCTCGATCGCCGCCAAGCGCCTGTGCCAGATGACGTACGACGCCATGTGGCGCGGCATCGCCAAGGTCAAGCCAGGCGCCAGGCTGGGCGACATCGGCCACTCGATCCAGACCTTCGCCGAGACCAACGGTTTTTCCGTCGTGCGCGAGTTCTGCGGCCACGGCATCGGGCGCAACTTTCACGAAGAGCCGCAGGTGCTGCATTACGGCCGGCCCGGCACGCTGGAAGAACTGGTGCCCGGCATGGTGTTCACCATTGAACCCATGATCAACGCCGGCAAGCGCGACATCCGCGAGATGGGCGACGGCTGGACCATCGTCACCAAAGACCGTTCGCTGTCCGCGCAGTGGGAACACACCGTGCTGGTCACCGAGACCGGCTACGAAGTGCTGACGCTGTCGGCCGGCAGCCCGCCGCCGCCGGCCTTCGTCGCAGCCTGAGCCGGCGCGCCCCGCACGCCGCGCAGCCCATGGCCGCGTTCGAAGAGGGTCTGTCGACTCAGAACCCTGACCCTGCTGCCCGCAGCGTGAGCGAGTTGCGAGCGCGTTTTCGCGAAGGCAAGGCGGCGCTGCTGGCGCACTTTGCCACCTCGCGCGCCACCGCGCCGGCCGTCACGCGCCTGCTGCGCGCGCTGGCGAAGCAGGTCGACCAGACGCTGCTCGACCTGTGGCGGCACGCCGGCATGCCCGCCGGATGCGCGCTGTTGGCGGTGGGCGGCTACGGCCGCTGCGAGCTGTTTCCGCACTCCGATGTGGACGTGCTGGTGCTGCTGCCGGGCGACGTGCTGGCTGGCGACAACAGCCGCAAGACATCGGTCGAAGCCTTCATCACCGCCTGCTGGGACATCGGCCTGGAAAT
>JANNBZ010000361.1:0-7680 GCA_031386065.1 Burkholderiales bacterium | reverse complement strand
GGACTCGGGCTACGAGCTGTCGCACGCGATGGCCAGGCGCGGCGATGTGTTCGACGGTTTTTTCGTGGCCATGGTGCGCGTGGGCGAGACCACCGGCCAGCTGACGCAGGTGTTCCTCACGCTGCACGAGCACATGGAATTTCAGCGCAGCATGGCCGAGCAGATCAAGTCGGCGCTTCGCTACCCGAAGTTCGTGATGCTGGCGATGGTGGTGGCGATGGTGGTGATCAACATCTTCGTGATCCCCGCCTTCGCCAAGGTGTTCGAAAACCTGAAGACCGAGCTGCCGTTGATGACGCGAATTTTGCTGGGCACCTCGAAGTTCGTGGTGGCCTGGTGGCCGGCCCTGCTGGCGGCCTGCGCGGCCGGCGTGCTGGCGCTGCGCGGCTTCGTGGGCACCGCGCACGGGCGCCTGTTCTGGGACCGCCACAAGATGGACATTCCGGTGGCCGGCAAGATCGTTCGCAAGGGCGCGCTGTCGCGCGTGTGCCGCAGCCTGAGCCTGGTGCTGCGCAGCGGCGTGCCGGTACTGGAAGGCCTGCAACTGGCCGGCGAGGTGGCCGAGAACGCCCACATCGAACACGCCATCAAGGGCATGCGCACCTCGGTCGAGCACGGCGAAAGCATGCTCAGCGCCAGCCGCAAGGCCGGCATCTTCACGCCCATCGTGCTGCAGATGATCATGGTGGGCGAAGAGTCGGGCACGCTCGACGAGATGCTGGACGAAGTGGGCCTGATGTACCAGCGCGAAGTCGAGTACGAACTGAAAACCATGTCGCAGCAGATCGAGCCCATCCTCATCTTCGTGCTCGGCGCAATGGTGCTGGTGCTGGCGCTGGGCGTGTTCATGCCGATGTGGGACCTGGGCAAGGCGGCATTGAAGTGAGGCGTGTTCCGTCACCGGGGTCGGGGCTGGCGTTCGCAAGAGAACACGCATGCGAATTCCTGACCGCAAAGGCGCAGAGGACGCGAAGGACGCGAAGGAAATTGAAGGCCGGCTGGGGACAGTTTTTTGCGAACTCCCTTCGCGCTTTCACTTTGCGAACTTCGCGTCCTTTGCGCCTTGGCGGTGGAAATTCATCTCTCACGCGTGTTCCATCGCGCACGCTCCACTCAAGTCCAACCCTCGCCCGGCCGATATGAGCGGGACAGTCCCAAGCCCGCGTCCGGCGGGTCGCGCTGTGTGTGGCTTCCCCGAAGTGTCAGCCGTCTCCCGTCCCGAATTTACCCAGGAGAACTCATCATGAGTCGTCAGCAAAAAGGTTTCACCATGGTGGAACTCATCGTGGTCATCATCATTCTCGGCATCCTGGCCGCGGTGGCGCTGCCGCGCTTCACCAACCTGCAGCGCGACGGCCGCATCGCCAAGCTGAACGCCGCGCGCGGCGCTGCCGCTTCGGCAATGGCGCTGGTCCACGGCACGGCCATGGCCCGTCACAACCAGGTGCAACCGAACTGTGCCTCGAACACCGGCTTCGGTGCCAACCCGCCCAACATCAACGCGGCCGGCACCGGCGGGCTGTGCACCGAGAACGGCCGCGTGCAGGTGGCGTTGCTGTACCCGGCGGCCACGCTGGCGGGTGTGGTGGCCACTGCGGGCATCGTGCAGGTCGCCGGCACGCCGACGGCAGCCCAACTGGCCGCCGATGGCTACGCCGCCGTCAACGCCGGTGGCGGTCTGCAGGTGCAGGTCACCGGCGGTCCGACGCCCGCCAACTGCTCGTTCACCTATGTCGCGCCGCCCACGCTGGGCGAGGCACCGACCCTCGGCGCCACGGTGACCACCGGCTGCTGACAGCCGGTTTCGAATGACCGCGACTCGCCCTGCACGCGGCTTCACGATGGTCGAGCTGATCGTCGTGATGCTGGTGATGGGCGTGCTCGCGGCCGTGGCGTTGCCGCGGCTGACCGACCGTTCGGTGTTGCAAGAGCGCGGCGTGCAAGACCAGTTGCGCGGCATGCTGGGCTACAGCCGCAAGCTGGCGGTCACGCAGCAGCGCGAGGTCTGCGTGCTGATCGCCCCGGCCCAGGCGGCGGCCGTCTACACCCTGGGCGGCGCCTGCGCTGCGGCGGCGGCGGTGGCCGGCCCCGGCGGCGAGGCGGCGTATGTGATCGCGATGCCGCCCGGCATTGCGTTGGGCGGTTCTGCGCTGGTGCGCTTCAACGCGCGCGGCCAACCGGTGCCAGCGGCCAACCAGACCATCACCATCGGCAGCCTGGCGCTGACCGTCAATCGTGAAACCGGACTCGCGTTGTAACGCGCGCGGCCGCCGGCGGCAGGCTGGCTTCACGCTGATCGACGTGCTGGTGCTGATCGTGCTGCTGGGCACGGTGGCGGGTTCGCTGACGGTGCTGTTCGGCAAGCTCGCCGCACAGTCGGCCGAAACCATGCGCGCGCGGCAGGCGCTGTCGGCCGCGCAGGCGCTGCTGAACGAGATTCGTGCGATGCCGTTCACGTATTGCGACCCGCAGGATGGCAATGCGCTCAACGCCACCCGCGCTACCGTGGGTGCCCCAGGCTGCAGCACCACGGTCGACGGCCTCGGACCCGAGCCCGGCGAGAGCCGCTACAACCCATTGAACCGCTTCGACGGCGTCAGCGACTACCAGGGCTTCACGATGCCCGGCGCCGGTTGCGCTGGCGGCCTGTGCGACATCGCCGGCAACCTGCTGAACGGCGCGGGCAGTCCGCTCGCAGGCTGCTCGGCGCGGGTGGCGGTGACGCCGCAGGCGGTGCCCGGCGTGGCCGCGCTCGACGCGAACGGCCGGCCGCAAGCGCTGCGCATTTCCGTCACGCTGACCTGCCCGGCGATGACCGACACCCTGGTCGAAGGCATACGGATGCGTCATGCGCCGAACCGTTTCTGAGCCGCGTTCGCCCGGCGGCCGCATGCGCATGCGCTTGGGCATGCGTTCGCCCGGCGGCCGCAGGCGCATGCGCATGCGCGTCAGCGGCTTCACGCTGGTCGAGCTGATCATCTCGCTGGTGCTGATCAGCCTGCTCGCGCTGGTGGCCGCGCCGCTGTTGCGCTTGCCGATGGTCGGCTGGATGGACGCTTCGCGGCGCGCCAAGCTGAGCAGCGGCATCGACCTGGCGCACAGCAAGCTGGCCGAAGACCTGCGCCGCGCGCTGCCGAACAGCGTGCGCGTGCGACAAGTCGGCCCGCGCTATTTGATCGAATACCTGGAGGTGCGCGCCCGGGGCCGCTACCGCGCCGGGCCCAGCGGCGCGGCGCAGGTGTGCCCGGCGGTGTGCAGCGGCGGCGCCACCTTGAACGACGTGTTCCAGGCCGCCTGCAACGAAACCTGCTTCACCAGCCTGGGCCCGCTGGAAGGCGACCCGCTGGACCCGCCGGTGCCCGGCAGCGACTGGGTGGTGCTGAACCCGCTGAATCCCGTCGGGGCTGCCGACAACCCGTACTTCGGTGGCAACGTGGCGGTGGCCAATGGCATCAAGAGCCGGCTCACGGCGATGAACCCACTGATCCCGGCCGCGAGTGGGAACCGCCTGAGCATCGCGCCGCACGCGTTCCCGTCGCTGTCGGCGTGGAAGCGCTTCTACGTCGTCAGCACGCCGGTGACCTACGACTGCGACCCCGGCACGCAGCGGTTGACGCGGCGCTGGGGCTACCCGATCAGCGCCGTGCAGCCAACGGCTTTCGGCGGCGGCGTGGCGGCCTCGCCGCTGGCCACCAACGTGGCGAGCTGTGCCATTCGCTACACGGCAGCCGGCGCGGCAGGCAGGGGCGGTATGGTCAGCGTGGTGATGCGGCTGTCGCAGGCGGCGGCCGACACCGGCATCGCCGAATCGGTGGAGCTGGAAGCCAGCTTCGCGGTCAGCGAGGGGCCGTGATGTCGCTGCATGTCAATCAACGTGGCATCTCGGCGGTGATGATCCTGGCAGTGCTGGTGATGCTGGGCGCGCTGAGCGCGTATGCGGTCGGCCTGGTCACGTCGGTGCACAACGGCTACGCCACCGAACTGAGCCACGCGCGCGCCACGCAGGCCGCCGAGGCCGGGCTGGACTGGGGCCGCTTCCGCATCACCACTGGCGCCGGGCCAAGCTGCGTGGCGAGCCAGACACTGACGCTCGCGTCCACGCTGGCACCGTACCGAGTGACCGTGCGCTGCACGCTCAGCGTGGCCACCACCGAGGGCGGGCCGCCGTTGAACGTCTACCGCGTCAGCGCCAGCGCCTGCAACGTGCCGGCCGGCGGCAACTGCCCGAACGCGGCGGCCAGTGCCGACTACGTGGAGCGTGTGCTGAGCACGATCGTCGAACGCTGACGGGGCAGACCGCGGCCACAATGCGGGCCTTGCCCGCTTCCGGTCCACGCCCCGATGATCACCGTTCACCACCTCAACAACTCGCGCTCGCAGCGCGTGCTCTGGCTGCTTGAAGAACTCGGTCTGCCGTACGAAATCAAGAAGTACCAGCGCGATCCCGTCACCATGCTGGCGCCTGAATCGCTGCGGCAAGTGCACCCGCTGGGAAAGTCGCCGGTGATCACCGAAGGCGACGTGACGGTGGCCGAGTCGGGCGCCATCGTCGAGTACCTGGTCGAGCGCCACGGCGGCGGCCGGCTGGTGCCCGCTGCCGGCATGCCCGAGCGGCTGCGCTACAGCTACTGGCTGCACTTTGCCGAGGGCTCGGCGATGCCGCCGCTGCTGCTGAAGCTGATCTTCGGCCGTATCGCCAGCAGCAAGATGCCGTTCTTCGCCAAGCCCATCGCGCGCGCCATCGCGGCCAAGGTGCAGGGCGATTTCGTCGATCCCAACCTGGCCCGTCAGCTCGACTTCATGGAAGCCGAACTGACCCGCAGCGAATGGTTCGCCGGCAGCGACTTCAGCGCCGCCGACATCCAGATGAGCTTCCCGCTGGAAGCCGCCGCACAACGCGCCGGGCTCGATGCGCGGCGGCCGAAGCTGATGGCCTTCCTGAAGAAAATCCACGCGCGTCCGGCCTACAAGAAGGCGCTGGAGCGGGGTGGGGCGTACAGCTTTGCGGAGGATTGAGGGCGGGCTTTCAGCCGACGGGCCGGCAGTCGAAACGCGGCTTGCATCGGCGTGATTTCCCGCCTAGTATTACGTTTCGCGTAACAAGTTCCAGCGATGATTCAGTCGTTCAATTGCAAGGACACGCAGTCGGTCTTCGAGGGGCGACACCCGCGACGCTTTCGTTCCATCGAGCTTGTGGCCGTGCGCAAGCTCGCAATGCTGGACGCGGCCCGAACGCTCGACTTCTTGCGCAGCCCACCGGGCAACCGGTTGGAAGCGCTGAAGGCTGATCGGGCCGGGCAGTACAGCATTCGCATCAACGACCAGTGGCGGTTGTGCTTTGCCTGGGATGCGCTGGGCCCCGCCGCTGTCGAGATCGTCGACTACCACTGAAGGAGCAACACCATGGCCCGCCCCGTCAATCGCATGCGTCCCGTACATCCGGGAGAAATCCTGCGTGAAGAATTTTTGGCGCCGCTTGGATTGAGCGTGAATGCCCTCGCGGCAGCGTTGGCGGTGCCGGCCACCAGGATTCATGAAATCGTCAAGGAACGGCGTGCTGTGACGGCCGATACCGCCCAGCGGCTGGCGCGCCATTTCGGTGGCGATGCCGCGTCGTGGCTGGCGTTGCAGAGTGACTTCGAGTTGAAGACTCTGTCCACACGTGCGGACATCGAACGACAAGTCTCGCGTCGTGAGGAACTGGCCGCCTGAGGCCGAGTTCGAAGCCGCGATCTCAATCATCCCCGCCACCCACAGGAGCCCGCCATGGCCGTCATCCGAGATCGTCCCTACGTCCAATTCAACTTCCTGGTCGACCTGGGTGATGGCAACACCGAAGGCGCGCAGGCGGGGTTTCAAGAGGTCAGCGGGCTGTCCAGCGATGTGGTCGTGACCGAGTACCGAAACGGCAACGCGAAGGAAAACAGCGTGATGAAACTGACCGGGCTGAACCGCGTCAGCGACGTCACGCTGAAGCGCGGCCTGATGGGTTCGATGGGCCTGTACGACTGGTTCAACGACATCCGAAATGGCAACACCAAAGCGCTGCGCACGGTGACGATCCGGCTGATGACCGAAGACCATGCCGACGTGGTGATGACCTGGAAGCTGCTGCGCGCCCGCATCATCAAGCACACCAGCGGGCCGTTCAACGCGAAGGGCACCGACGTCGCGATGGAAGAGATCGTGCTGGCCTGCGAGCGGCTCGAACTGGAGTAGCCGGTGGCCACGCGCAGAGCATCGGTCGCGTCCGGCGAAGACGACGCCACGCAGGTGGCCGTGCTGCGCGAGCGGCCCTGCAGCAACGCGAATTTCCGGGTCGACTTCGGCGGCCCCGACCCGCGCTCGGTGGCGGCGGGATTTTCAGAAGTGATCTTTCCGCCGTTCATCGTCGACGCGCCAGCAGTCCCGCCCGCAGCCGCCAGCCTGGACAGCTGCCTGATCCTGAAGCGCGGCGTCACCGGCAACCTCGATCTGCATGCCTGGTGGCAGAAGGCGCGGCGCGGCAAGGCGCCGCAGCGGCGCACGTTGAAGATCGAGTTGCTGGCGGAAGACCAGGCCAGCGTGGTGCTGACCTGGCGCTTTCGCAATGTGCGGCCGTTCAGCCTGTCGTACTCGCCGCTGCGCGCATCGGAAGGCGCCGTGCTGATCGAAACGATGGCGCTGGCGTTCGACAGCGTCGAGGTGTCCTGACCGGCGGATCAGGTGCGCCAGACGCGCGGCGGGTGGGCGGCCAGCCCCCACGCGGCATGGCGCCACGCGGCGCGCACCGCGCCCAGCAAATTCATCATCGGCTCGACGCGCGGCGCCAGCACACGCAGCACGACGATGCCGTCGTGGGTGGCGGTGACGCTGGCAGTGGCTCGCAGCGCATGCGCTTCGACGACGCCGCGGGCGCCGTCCAGCAGCGCATCGCGGCGCGGGTTGGGCAGCGCGGCGCTGGCCGCGAACCACAGCGTTCCCAACACACGGTGACCCGCCCAGCCCAGCGGCGAATCGAGCAGGCGGGTGTCGGCCGCGTCGGTCACGCCGCGCTCCAGCCAGCGGCCGGGCAACTCGATGCTTTGCGTGAAGCTGCCTCGCTCGAAGGCCTGGTTCGAGGCCGGCAGGCCCAACGCCAGCACGTCCCAGCCGATCATCTCGGCGCCCGGCGCCAACTCGAACCGCATGCGGTTCTCGGCGATGCAGCCGCTATGGGCAATCGTCTCGAGCGGCAGCCATTCGAGCCGCGCAGATTCGCCCACGCGCGCGGTCAGCGACTGCAGTGCCGGCTCGCCGGCGCTGCGGTAGAAACGCGTCGCGCCGGGGGTGGTGATGAGTGCGTGCACTCCAGCGTCGAGCGTGGCCTCGATGTGCAGCACGTCGCCGCCCACGATTCCGCCGGGCGGATGCACCAGCACGTTGTGGCAGATCGCGTGGCCTTCGGGGTACAGGCTCTGCAGCACGCGCAGCGGGCCGCTGTGGCGGTCGTGGACCACGCTTCGCTGGTCGTCGAAGCGGTAGTTCAGCGTCAGCTCGCCGCGCCAGCCGGTGGAAGACTTCATTCGCCTTGCGAGCCGCGGTGCGCCCAGCCGGTGGTGCGCTTTTCGATCAGCGAGAACAGCTCGTACATCGCCATCGCCATCACGCCGACCACCAGCAGGCCGCTGAAGGCCAGGCCCATCTGCATCGAGCTGCCGG
>JANNBZ010000357.1:0-2125 GCA_031386065.1 Burkholderiales bacterium | reverse complement strand
TCTGTGTCAATATGCTGTACAAAAACACAGCTATGAACCGCCGTCATGCCGCCCGCCGTTGCCTCCCCCGTTGCCTGCGTCACCCGGCCGATCTCGGCCCAGGTGGTGCCGGGCCAGGCGCAGGCGTGCGCCAGAACCTCGCCCGTCCCCGCCCCTGAAACCCTGCACCCGTCGCTGTGGCTGGGTCATCAACTCGGGCGCAACGTCGAGCAGCCGGTGCCCAGCGGCTTCGCGCTGCTCGACGCCCAACTGCCCGGCGGCGGCTGGCCGCGCAAGGTGCTCACCGAGTTGCTGCTGCCGCACCCGGGCGTGGGTGAAATCCGCTTGCTGGCGCCCAGCCTCGCCGCCACCCAGCGCAGCGGCCGGCTGGTGATGTTGTTCGACCCGCCGGCACACCTGTCAGCGCAGGCGCTGGCGCAGTTGGGGTTCGATGTGGCGCAACTGCTGGTCATCAGCACGCGGGCGCGCGTCATTCCCGGCACCGACAGCCTGTGGGCGCTGGAACAGGCCCTGAAAAGCGGCCACGTGGGCGCGGTGCTGGCCTGGTTGCCGCCGAGGCTGCGTGCCGAACGCTTGCGCCGTTTGCAGATTGCGGCACAGACGCACGACGGGCCGGCCTTCGTGCTGCGTGAAACCGCTGCCCAGCAGCGCCCCACCGCCGCGCCGCTGCGGCTGGCGCTGCGCCCGGGCGGGGCCGACGTGTTGACGGTGCAGGTGCTGAAGCGCCGCGGCCCGCCGCTGCCCACGCCGCTGCAACTGGCGCTGCCGCCGGTGCTGTCGGCAGCGGCACGCGGGCGGGCGCAGGTGGCCTGGTGGCGCCCGATGCTGCAACGGCGCTGCCGTTGCGCACGGCCACCTTCGTGAATCTGGCCTGACGGGCCTGAGAACGTGGACCGAATCCATGCTCTGGATCGCCCTGCACCTGCCCCTGCTGTCGCTGGAATCTTTCACGGCCACGCTGCCGCCTGGGCAACAACAGCAGCCGGCTGCCTTGATCGATGCGCACCGCATCGTCCACGCCAATGCGGCCGCGCTGGCGCTGGGCATCAAGCCGGGCCTGAAGCGCGCGACCGCGCTGGCGCTGGTGCCGCAGCTCACGCTGGGCCAGGCCGATGCGGCGCGCGATGCGCAGGCGCTGACCAGCGTCGCGCATGCGGCCCTGGCGTTCACGCCGTCGGTCACGCGTGAACCCTGGGACGCCAGTTCAGCACCGCACAGCGTGCTGCTCGACGTGCAGGCCAGCCTGCGTTATTTCGGCGGGCCGAAGCGCTTGCTGCAAGGTTTGCGCGATGCCATCGATCCGCTCGGCCACAGTGTGCAGATCGCCAGCGCGCCCACCGCGCAGGGCGCTGCCTTGCTGGCACGGCTTGCATCGGCGGGCAAGAGCCTGCACTGCGCCGACCTGCCCGCGCTGACGCGCACGCTCGACGCGGCGCCGGTGTGGCTGCTCGGCCCCGGCCGCGAGCACTGGGAGGCGCTGGAAAGCATGGGCCTGCGCACGTTGGGCGACCTGCGCCGGCTGCCGCGCGCCGGCCTGGCGCGGCGCTTCGGCGAGGCCTTGCTCGACGAACTGGACCGCGCCCTGGGCCAGCGCCCCGACCCGCGTTTGTGGATCACTCTGCCCGAAGTGTTCGAGAGCCGGCTCGAACTGTTTGCGCGTGCCGACACCACCGAGCAGGTGCTGCACGGCGCGTCCATCTTGCTGGCCCGGATGGTGGCGTGGGCGGCCGCGCGGCAGGTGCAGGTGCGCCGCTTCACGCTGCTGATGCAGCACGAGCCGCGGCACCGCAGTGATGTGTCCACCCCTGCCGCCAGCGAGCTGGACATCGCGCTGGCCGAGCCCTCGCGCGATGGGGCGCACATGGGCGTGCTGCTGCGCGAGCGGCTGGCCAATGTGCAGCTTGTCGCGCCCACGCTCGACCTGCAACTGCACTGCTGCGATGTGGCGCACCGCGCAGCGCCCAACACCGAACTGTTCCCCACTGCGGGCAGCGAACGCGAAGGCATCACGCGGCTGATCGAGCGCTTGCAGGCGCGCCTGGGCCCCGAGCAAATTCAGCGCCTGGTGCCGCTGCACGACCACCGGCCCGAGCGCGGCAGCGTGCTGCAGCGGGTGGATGCGCAG
>JANNBZ010000355.1:0-21471 GCA_031386065.1 Burkholderiales bacterium | reverse complement strand
AAGGGCATCGACTATTTCGAGAACAGCCGTCGCGCCACGTATGCCCAACAGCGCTATGCCATCGACAACCCGCGAAAGTTCGACGGCTACAGCAAGCATTGCTGGGGAATCACGGCAAGCGAAGGCCCTGGTCCGGCGACGCTGAAGGTGGGCAATGTCGAACGCGAGTTCTTCGACTACGTGGCGCGCGGCATACCCGACGGACCCGATGACGGCACGCTGGCACCGTGGGCGGTCGCGGCATCGCTGCCCTTCGCGCCGGAGATCGTGTTGCCCACGCTGGACTACTGCATCCACCGGGCCAAGTTGACTGAGTTCAACGGCTACGGATTCAAGGCGTCCTTCAACCCGTCGCACCCTGGAGCACCGGGAAATCCATATGGCTGGTGGGTCTCACCGTGGCACTTCGGGCTCAACCAGGGGCCGATCGTTTTGATGATCGAGAACCATCGGTCCGGCTTGTTGTGGCAGTTGATGCGAGGTTGTCCGTACCTCACGGACGGCCTGCGAAGAGCGGGCTTCACGGGAGGGTGGCTTGCGCCTTGAAGTAACTGCCAAGGTGGCACCTGACCCAGCCATTCCCGATGGGCCATCTGTTTCAAACAGGAGAACGTCATGACATCAGCGATTGAATTCCAATCCAGCGCCAACAGCCTGCCCCCTGCGTTGAGAACCGGCCAGGCGGCCATTCACCTGCCTGAAGTGCAGGCCATGCTGCGCCGGCTTGCAACCTACGAACTGGGCATCTTCATGCCGCATCGGCGCGACGAACGAACGGGTGAGTTCGAACCGCTCCCCGACGACAAGATCAAAGACGAAGGCTGATGCAGCACGTCATCGACGCGGCCCGCTCGCGAGCAATCTCCGCAGCCGGCCCTCACCGATCAACGAACACAAGACGGGAGATGCGATGAAAACAAGCGTGATCGAAGTGCGTGACATGCTGTCGGTGTTGAGCGTGCTCGGCGTCGAACAGCGGATCGGCGAGGTGCCGGGGGTCGAAAGCGTCACCGTGAATTCCGCGGCCGGAAATGCCACCGTGCGCTACGACGAAACGCGGCTCGACGTGGCCGACATCCAGTCGGCCCTCCATCAACACGGGCATGCGCCGAAGGCGTCCGCACCCACGTCCACCGCAGGCCACACCGCACACACCGGCCATGCCGGCCACAAGCCAGCCGCCGGCGGGGCCAACCCGATGTCGGCCGACATGGCGCACGAGATGGGTCACGACGGCATGGACCTGGACGCCATGGTGCGCGACATGCGCAACCGCTTCTGGATCTGCCTGGTGTTCACGATTCCGATCTTCATCTATGCGCCCATGGGCGGCATGTGGCAGGCGCCAGCGCCGCCGTTCGGACTGGACCTGAACCTGTGGCTGTTCTTCTTCGCCACGGCGGCGGTTGTCTATCCAAGCTGGCCGTTTTTCGTCTCGGCCTGGCGCGCGCTCAAAAAGGGCACGCTGGGCATGGCGGCACTCATCGTGCTGAGCGTGGGCACCGGCTACCTGTTCAGTGTCGGCACCACCTTCTTCTACAAGGAGGGCGGGCAGTTCTTCGAGGCGGTCGCGGTGCTGCTGGTGTTCATCCTGCTCGGCCACTGGCTGGAGATGCGCGCCCGCGCGGGGGCGTCGTCGGCCATCAAGGCGCTGATGAACCTGACGCCGACCCAGGCCAACGTCATCCGCAACGGTGCCGAGGTCGAAGTGCCGACCGCAGAGGTGCTGGCGGGCGAGATCGTCGTCATCCGGCCGGGCAACAAGATACCGGTCGACGGCACCATCGAGACCGGCGAATCACTGGTGGACGAATCGATGCTGACCGGCGAGTCGATGCCGGTGAAGAAAGGGCCTGGCGACACGGTGGTGGGCGCCAGCATCAACAAGAGCGGCAGCTTCCGCTACAAGGCGACCAAGGTCGGTGCCGACTCGGCCCTGGCGCAGATCGTGAAGCTGGTGCAAGAGGCGCAAAACTCCAAGGCGCCGGCGCAATTGCTGGCCGACAAAGCCGCGCAGTGGCTGGTGATTGCCGCCATCGTGATCGGCCTGACCACCTTCGCGGTGTGGTTCTGGGTGATCGGCGAGACGCTGCTGCTGGCGGTGACGCTGACCATCACCGTCTTCGTGATCGCCTGCCCCGATGCGCTGGGGCTGGCCACGCCGATGGCGGTGATGGTGAGCACCGGGCTGGGCGCTGCCAACGGCATTCTGTTCAAGAACGCCTCGGCGCTGGAAGACGCCACAAAACTCGACGTCATCATCTTCGACAAGACCGGCACGCTCACCGTCGGCCAGCCCGAGGTGGTGGAGATCGTGCTGGCGGACGGCGTCACCGAAGACGTGCTGCTGAGCGCCGCCGCCGCCGTCGAGCAGGGCTCGGACCATCCCTTGGCGCAGGCCATCGTGCGGCGTGCGGCGAAGCTCACCATCGTGGCACCGACCAGCTTCGAGAGCCTGGACGGCATGGGTGCGCGCGCTGAAACCGCCGGCGGCACGGTGTACCTGGGCAACCGGCTGCTGATGGACACGCAAAAGCTCGCGCTCGGCCCGTTGGAGACGCAGGCGAAACGCATGCAGGCCGACGGCCGCACGGTGGTGCATGTGTCGCAGGCCGGGCGCGTGATCGGGCTCATCGCCATCGCCGATGCGATTCGGCCCACGTCGAAAGCCGCAGTTGCCAAGCTGCGCGAACGCAAGATCGAAGTGGTGATGCTGACCGGCGACAACCTGGCCACGGCCACGCGCATTGCCGCCGACCTGGGCATCGCCACCGTGCTGGCCGACGTGCTGCCCGGCCAGAAGGCCGAGAAGGTGAAGGCGCTGCAGGCCACCGGCAAGAAGGTCGGCATGGTGGGCGACGGCGTCAACGACGCGCCAGCGCTGACTCAGGCCAACGTGGGCTTTGCCATCGGTGCCGGCACCGACGTGGCGATGGAAAGCGCCGACGTGGTGCTGATGAAAAGCGACCCGTACGACATCGTCGGCGCGATCGAGTTGTCGCGCGCGACGGTGCGCAAGATGCATCAGAACCTGTGGTGGGCGGTGGGCTACAACGCGATCGCATTCCCACTCGCGGCCGGCGTGCTGTACCCGTTCGTGCTGAGCCCGGAGGTGGCTGCGATTTCGATGTCGGGCAGCACGCTGATCGTGGCGATCAATGCGCTGATGCTGAAGCGCACCAAGCTGGCAGGCATTCGTCAGCCAGGAAAAACGGCGGCACAAGAACCGCCCGATAACGCAGCCACCGCACCATCCCCCAGCGCCCGATCAACAGGCGCATCCACATGACCGCAACGCAGATTCAACCCACCCAACCAAGGCACCAGACCGCATGAACACCCCACGCAACGCCTACCTCATCGGTGGCGGCATCGGATCCCTGGCCGCAGCCGCCTTCATGATTCGCGACGGCGGCATGCCGGGCGAGAACATTTCCGTCCTAGAAGCAACGCCGCTGATGGGCGGCAGCCTGGACGCTGCCGGCGACCCGGCGGCCGGCTATTCGTTGCGCGGCGGGCGCATGCTGACCACCGACAACTACGAGTGCACCTGGGACCTGTACAAATCGATTCCGTCGCTCACCGACAAGGGCAAGACGGTATTCGACGAAACCGTCGAGTTCAACCAGAAGCATGTGCCCCATTCGATGGCGCGGCTGGTCGACAGCCGACGCGCCAAGGTCGCCGTCATGTCGATGGGCTTCTCGATGCAAGACCGCATCGAGCTGCTCAAACTCAGCAACGCCGACGAAGACGAGTTGGCCGCCAGCCGCATCACCGACTGGCTCTCACCCGCATTCTTCGAGACCGAGTTCTGGTACACGTGGGTCACCACCTTTGCCTTCCAGCCCTGGCACAGCGCGGTGGAATTCAAGCGCTATCTGCACCGCTTCATGCTGGAGTTCTCGCGCATCGAAACACTGGCCGGCGTCAAGCGAACGGTCTTCAACCAGTACGACTCGCTGGTGGTGCCGCTGCAAAGGTGGCTCAAAGCCCATGGTGTGCGGCTCATCACCGATTGCGAGGTGACCGACCTCGATCACACCACCGAAGCCGGCAAGTTCAGCGTGACCGGCATCCATTGCCTGCGCCACGGCACAGCCGAACAGATTGTCGTCAACGAGGGCGACCTTGTGTTCATGCAAAACGGTTCGATGACCGACGCCTCCAGCCTCGGGTCGATGACCAAGGCCCCGCCCATGTGGACCAAAGCCGACAGCGGCGGCTGGACGCTGTGGGAACGGCTGGCTCAGGGCCGGCCCGAGTTCGGCAACCCGGCGGCGTTCAACAGCTGCATCGCGCAGTCGTGCTGGGAGTCGTTCACCGTCACGCTGAAGACGCCCGCATTCTTCGACCAGATGAAGCGCTTCAGCGGCAACGAGGCCGGCACCGGCGGTCTGGTGACGTTCAAGGATTCGAACTGGCTGATGTCCATCGTGCTGGCAAACCAGCCCCACTTCGCCAACCAGCCTGCCGACGTTCAGGTGTTCTGGGGCTACGCGCTGTTCCCGGACCGCGTGGGAAACTTCGTGGCCAAGCCGATGGCCGAATGCAACGGCGCAGAAATTCTGCAAGAGCTGTGCAGTCACCTGCGCTTCGACCCGGAGACGGTGGCGCTGGCCAACTGCATCCCGTGCCGGATGCCCTACATCACCAGCATGTTCATGCCGCGCCTGCTCAGCGACCGGCCGCTGCCGGTGCCGCGCAACTCGAAGAACTTCGCCTTCATCAGCCAGTTCGTCGAGATCACCGACGACGTGGTGTTCACCGTGGAGTATTCGGTGCGAGCGGCGCAGATGGCCGTTTACGAACTGCTCGGCGTCGACCGCAAGATTCCACCCATCACGCCGAACGATAAGTCACTGCGAACGCAGTTCGAGGCGGTGATCAAGGCGTTCAAGTGACTGACGCTGGCGCAACGTGACCGAGGGCGTCCGACGGCGCCTGCCGGAAGCCATGGCTGCGTGAATCTGCAATCCCCGCACGAAACCATCAGACACAAGTGCAGGCCCGCAGTTGTCAACACCGCCCAAGCCCTGTCGTTAGATGAAAGGTGCCCACTACAGGATCTTTCATGCCTTCAGAAGCCCACGTTTTATCGCTGTCAACCCGCTCGCTCGGCTCGGTGCCTCGCGCCGTCTGGATCGGCGGTGGCCTGCTCGGCCTGGTCACAGCTGCCCTGGCAGGCGCGTTGGTCATGCGGTCGGTCGACCATGCACCAACACCGTTGACCGCGATGCCTGCGGTGACCTCACCCGCGGTTGTGCGAGGCCAGCCCGTGCCGCCGGCCGCCCTGGCTGAAGCCAGGCCGGCGTTGTCGTCGGCGCCGGCAAGGCACCTGCACCACAGCAAGTCTTCGGCGGCGGCAAACATGTCCGGCCAGACCGGTTGGAGTGCGCCGGGCGGTACCACGCAGGCGGCGCTGTGCAGCCATTGCGGGACGGTCGAGTCGGTCAGCACCGTGCAGCAGAAGGGACAGGGAACCGGTCTCGGTGTGGTGGCGGGCGGCCTGCTGGGCGGCGTGGCCGGTCACCAAATGGGCGGCGGAAAGGGCAAGACAGCCATGACCGTGCTCGGTGCCATCGGCGGGGGCTTCGCCGGCAACGAGGTCGAGAAACGGGCCCGCGGCGAAACCTTGTTCAACGTCCAGGTGCGAATGGAAGACGGCAGCACGCGCGTGTTCAAACGCCCTCAGTCGATGGCGATCGGCACGCACGTGGTGGTCGATGGATCGACGCTGCGAGTCGCGCAGAACAATGGCAATACGGATGCGCCGCGAACGATGCGAACCTCGGCACCGGTCGACGGCGGCACCTGATCCAGCGACCTCTTCCTCAGCCATTCTGCAAGGCCAAAAGTGAATTCCGGCAGGTCGAGGGCGAGGAGCGTGACGAGTCCACGGCACGCAGTTCCCGCCGGTTGAGCATTCAGCGCGGGCGCTACAAGGTCTGCTGGGCTGCTGCCTCGCGCATCTGAACGCGCTGCGTCGCCGCAGGCATGTCCACGCAGCCGGCACGTCGCGTCCCGTTGGGGGTGGGTGCGGGGGTAGAAACGAAACACGGGGCGCTAGGCCCCGTGTTTGCTTGATGGTTGGCGGAGTGGACGGGGCTCGAACCCGCGACCCCCGGCGTGACAGGCCGGTATTCTAACCAACTGAACTACCACTCCATCGTCCGAAGCAACGCTTGTCGCGAGGCATCGGCACGTTCAAAAACTCAGCCAAAAAATTGGCGTCCCCTAGGGGATTCGAACCCCTGTAATCACCGTGAAAGGGTGGTGTCCTAGGCCTCTAGACGAAGGGGACTCAATCACAAAAACTTCTCTGCCTCTTGAACCGCGCGCCTCCTTGACCTTTCGATCTTGGTGGAGGTAAGCGGGATCGAACCGCTGACCTCTTGCATGCCATGCAAGCGCTCTCCCAGCTGAGCTATACCCCCGGTTTTCAAGCCGGCTGTTGCACCATGAAAATCACTCATGTTTCAACATCGCGCTGTTCAAGCGAGATTGCGATTATAGCCAGATAATTCGGCGCTTCGCAAACGCGCGAGCACCGTTTCTCTCATGAACAGCGCCAACACAGCATCGATGGACGGCGTCTGCACTCGCCCGCAAACAAGCACTCGGATGGCAGGCGCGAGTTGTGGCATCTTGAGTCCGTGCGCAGCCAGCGTCTCCTTGATCGCAGCAGCGATCGACGACTTGTCCCACACGGCGATCGCCAACCTGTCGCAAAGATCGTGCAGCGCCGGCCGCACCTGATCGTTGACATGCGCGTGCAGGTCTTCAGCGGTGGGCGTCACGTCAGTGAAGTACATGCGCAACCAGTCGGCGAGCTCGACGGTGGTCGCGCAGCGGTCCTTGAACAGGCCGCACAAGCGAGCGACGGCGGCGCCGGTGACGTTGTGCACGCCGCGCCGCGCCAGTTGAGCGACGACCAGGTCAGCCAGTGGCTCATCGGCCATCGTCTTCAGGTAGTGGGCGTTGACCCAGTCGAGCTTGACCGGGTCCCACTGCGCGGGGCTTTTCGACAAGTGTGTGCCGTCGAACCATCCCACCAATTGTTCACGCGTGAACAACTCTTCATCGCCGTGACTCCAGCCCAGGCGCGCCAGGTAGTTGAGCATGGCCTCGGGCAGGTAACCCGCTTCTTCGTAGGCCGTGACGCTGACCGCGCCGCGGCGCTTGGACAGTTTCTGGCCATCGTCACCCAGGATCACTGGCACATGGCCGAACAGCGGCAGCGGCGCGCGCAGCGCGTTGAAGATGTTGATCTGCCAGGGCGTGTTGTTGACATGCTCGTCGCCGCGAAAGACGTGGCTGATGGCCATGTCCCAGTCATCGACCACGACGCAGAAGTTGTAGGTCGGAACGCCGTCGGCACGCACGATGACGAGGTCGTCGATCTCCTTGTTGGCGATGCTGATCGGCCCCTTGACGAGGTCGTCCCAGGTCACCACGCCGCCTTGCGGATTGCAAAAGCGCACCACCGCCGGAACACCCGCTGGCACGGGCGGCAGCGTCTTGCCGGCAGCCGGGCGCCAGCGTCCGTCGTAGTGCGTCTTCTCGCCACGCGCACGCTGCTCCTCGCGCATTGCATCCAGTTCCGCCGGCGTGCAGTAGCAACGGTAGGCGGTGCCTTCGGCAAGCATCTGGTCGATGACCGCGCGGTAGCGGTCCAGCCGCTGCATCTGGTAGATCGGACCTTCGTCGTGGTTCAAGCCCAGCCATCGCATCGACGCCAGAATTTGTTCCACCGAGTCTTGCGTGGACCGTGCCACGTCGGTGTCTTCGATGCGCAAGACGAATTCACCGCCGAAGTGGCGCGCGTAAGCCCAGGAAAACAGCGCTGTGCGCGCCGTACCAAGGTGAAGAAAGCCGGTCGGCGACGGGGCGATTCGCGTGCGTACTTTTCGGGTCATGTCGGCAAGGTGTCCGGGCTGCGCACTTTTTCCATCGCCCATCAGCTTCTCTCAATGGCGCCTTGCAGCGCCAGGCGCGACCGATCAGGCGCGTCTTCTTCCTCAGCCTGCGACCTGCGCTGTTCAGCAATCGCGTCGAAGTCGGCAAGGCTGACGTCACCGGTGATGTAGTGACCGTCAAAGCACGATGCCTCGAAGCTCTCGATCAGCGGGTTCAGCGCACCGACCACCCGTTTCATGGCGGCCACGTCCTGGTAGATCAGCGCATCGGCGCCGATGAACTGGCGGATCTCTTCGATGCTGCGGTTGTGCGCAATCAGTTCGTCCTTGGTCGGCATGTCGATGCCGTAGACATTCGGAAAGCGCACCGGCGGCGCGGCCGATGCCATGTAGACCTTGCGAGCGCCGGCGTCGCGCGCCATCTGCACGATCTCTTTCGAGGTCGTGCCACGCACGATGGAATCGTCGACCAGCAGCACGTTGCGGCCCTTGAATTCAACGCCGATGGCATTCAGTTTTTGACGCACCGATTTCTTGCGCACGCCCTGCCCCGGCATGATGAAGGTGCGGCCGACGTAGCGGTTCTTCACGAATCCTTCGCGGTACGGTTTGCCGATTTTCTGGGCCAGTTGCATGGCCGACGGTCGGCTCGATTCGGGGATCGGGATTACCACGTCGATCTCATTCGGCGGGATGGTGGAAATCAAACGCTGGGCCAGTGTTTCACCCATGTTCAAGCGCGCCTGGTAGACCGAGACGCCGTCCATCACCGAGTCGGGACGGGCCAGGTAGACGAACTCGAACATGCACGGATTTAGGCTGGGCTTGTCGGCGCATTGGCGGGCATGTACCGTGCCTTGCAAGTCGACAAAAATCGCCTCGCCGGGAGCCACGTCGCGGGTGACCTTGTGACCGGTGCCTTCGATGGCAACCGATTCACTCGCAACCATCACGGCATCGCCATCGGCCGCGCTGCCCTCACCGAAGCACAGCGGGCGAATGCCGTAGGGATCCCGAAACGCCAGCAGGCCGTAGCCTGCAATCAGCGCAACCACGGCGTAGGACCCCTTCAGGCGCTTGTGGACTGCGCGCACTGCGTTGAACACCTCCTCGGGCGACAGCGGCAAGTCGCGACCGGCCACTTCGAGCTCGTGCGCCAGGATGTTCAACAACACTTCGGTGTCGCTGTCGGTGTTGATGTGGAGGCGGTCGATGGCAAACAATTCCTGTTTCAACGCTGGCGCGTTGGTCAGGTTGCCGTTGTGGACCAGCACGATTCCGAACGGCGCGTTGACGTAGAAGGGCTGCGCCTCTTCTTCGCTGTAAGCGTTGCCCGCTGTCGGGTAGCGAACCTGTCCGAGGCCCACCGTGCCGGGCAGTCCGCGCATGTTGCGCGTGCGAAAGACGTCGCGCACCATGCCACGCGCCTTGTGCATGAAGCATTTCGTACCCTGCATGGTGACGATGCCGGCCGCGTCCTGCCCTCGGTGCTGCAACAGCAACAGGGCGTCGTAGATCAACTGGTTGACCGGGGCTTTGGAGATCACTCCGACGATGCCGCACATGGGTTGATCCTTGGTTCAAAAAACGCGCTGGCGACAGCAGCGTCAAGTCGGAAAATGCCGGTAGAAGTCTGCGGGCAAGAGGTGTTTCATGGTTTGCAACAGTTCATTCGACCACACCGCCACACGGGACTGTTGCCACGCCTGTGCCTTGATCAACGGCGTCAAGCCGACCACCGTCGAGATCGCCAGCAGTAAGACCAGCGCTCGAACCAGCCCGAACGCCGCCCCCATCAGACGGTCGGCCGTGCTGATCACAGGCGCGGCTCGCACGAGCATGCGCACCAGCCGAGCGGCGATGCCCCAGGCCACCAGCGTCAGCACGAACACGACCGCGAAGGCGGCCGCATGGTTCAGTGCGGAACCGGCCGCGCCGATGGGAAGGCGCGGGGCCAATTCGGGCGCAAACCACTGGGCGGCGAAGTAGGCAACGATCCAGCCGAGCACGGCAAGTACTTCGAACACGAGTCCTCGCCACAGGCCCACCAGTACAGAGAGGGCGATCATTGCGAAGAGCGACAAGTCGACCCAGCCGAAGTCGCCCCACACGGCGTTCATGCTCACAACGTGAGCAGAACTGCAGGGAAGCCCGCAGCCTTGAGCCGGTCTTTGGCCTGACTCGCCTCTTCCTTGCTTGCGAAGGGGCCCACACGCACTCTGATCCGCTTGCCGGCGTCGGTGTCCGCCACTTGCGCATAGGTTTTGAGGCCGAGTTTCTCGACCTTCACACGGGTTTCGTGGGCGGCGGTGTTCTCGGCAAATGCGCCGACTTGCACCACGAACCGCGAAGCCGCCTTGGCAGTTGTGGGCGAAGTCGCGTCCTTGCCGTCGAGCAGAGCCTGCGCGCGGGCCGCCTCGGCAGCGGCCAGGGGCGCGGGCCGGGTCGGCGCCACCGCAGCAGGCTCAGTCTTCAGCGCATCGGCCGACGCCGGCGCGCGCGGCGGCGTCGAAGCAGGTGCCACTGGAATGATTGCAACGGGAGCCGAGGCGGCGACAAGGGGCGCAGGCGAAGCCACCCGGGACTGAGGCATCACCAGCGGAGGTACGCCCTCTTTGCGAGGAATCTCGATCGCGATGTCGACCGGAATCGGGCGCGGCTGGGTCTCGAAGATCAGCGGAAATCCGATCACGCCCACGGTGACCAGAATGACCGCACCCATCAACCGATGGCGCGCACGCACACGGGCCTGCTGGGCCGAACCCTCGGCATCGCCAACGTCTGGCATTTTGGCGGTGTCTGATCGACGGCGAAAAAACGAGAGCAAACCCATGCGGTGCGGGTTCCGGGTCAACGTGAAGATCGAGGAGGAGCAGGGGCCGAGGCGCCCGGAGCGATGGGATCAGCCGAGGTGTTTTGCGGTCAAATGCGGCAAGCCGCCTTTCAAAACACCACCCACCGTGAAGAACGATCCGAAGACCACGATTCTATCAGCGGGGTCTGCGCCGGCGATGGCCACCGACAGCGCCTGCGCCGGGTCCGGATGACACGCTACCGTGACCGGGCCGGGACCGCGAATCGACAGACCCGCATGCAGGTCACGCAGTTCGATCGCCGTTGCGGCGCGGGAGGTCGGCAAGTCGCTGAAGTGCCACGTGTCGACCAGCGGACCGATCCGTTTCAGGATCTCGCCGAGCGCTTTGTCGCGCATGGCGCCGAAGACAGCATGCGTGCGTGGGTGAAACCCCATCCGGTCGAGGTTCTGCGCCAACGCTGAGACCGCATGCGGGTTGTGCGCCACATCCAGCACCAGTGTGGGTTGACCGGGCACGATCTGGAACCGGCCCGGAAGTTCGACCAAGGCGAGGCCGTTGCGCACGGCCTGCGCGGTGACCGGCAAATGGTCGCGCAGGGCTTCGAACGCCGCCAACGCACCGCAGGCGTTGAGCAGTTGGTTGGCACCCCGCAGCGCCGGATAGGCCAGTCCATTGAATCGCTTGCTTCGCCCGGCCCAACTCCATTGCTGGGCATCGCCGGTGTAGTTGAAGTCACGCCCGAAACACCAGGGTTGCGCACCGACCGCCGCGGCGTGATCCAGCAGACTTTGCGGGGGAACGGGGTCGCTGATCACGACCGGCTTTCCAGCCCGCATGACTCCAGCCTTCTCGTGCCCGATCAATTCCCTGGTAGCGCCCAGATATTCGGTGTGATCGAGGTCGATGCTGGTAATCACGGCACAGTCTGCGTCGAAGATGTTCACCGCATCGAGTCGTCCGCCGAGCCCCACTTCGAGGATAACCAGGTCAAGCGTCGCCTGAGAAAGAAGCCGTGCAATGGCCAGCAGCGTGAACTCGAAATAGGTGAGGCTGACGTCACCTCGCGCACGCTCGACCGCTTCGAAGTGGGGCAACAACGCCGCGCCATCCACCATCGCCCCGTTGAGCCGGCAACGTTCTTCGAAATGAACCAGATGCGGCTTCGAATAAAGCCCGACACGGTAGCCCGCCTGCAAGGCGATGGCTTCCAACATCGCACATGTAGAGCCTTTGCCGTTCGTGCCCGCAACGACGATGAGCGGGACGGTGAATGAAACGCCGAGTCGGTCCTTGACCGCCCGAACGCGGTCCAGCGTCATTTCAATTTCACTGGGATGCAACAGCTCGCAGCGCGCCAGCCAGGCGGCGAGCGTTGTCGGCAAGGCCGCCACCATCAGCTTGCGGCCAGGCAGGCGATGGCTGAGCAGCCGCCCTTGCGATCACGCCACCGCATCGGCGCTTTGCCTTTGCAACATGGCGATGGCGTGCGCGATGGTTCGCTTGAGTTCGCGTCGATCAACGATCATGTCAATTGCGCCCGTCTGCATCAAAAACTCTGCGCGTTGAAATCCCTCGGGCAGCTTTTCACGCACTGTGTTTTCGATGACCCTGGGACCGGCAAAGCCGATCAGCGCCTTGGGTTCGGCCACCACCACGTCGCCCATGAAGGCAAAGCTGGCCGACACGCCACCCATCGTGGGATCGGCCAGCACGCTGATGTAGGGCAACTTCAATTTGGCCAGACGCGTCAATGCTGCATTGACCTTGGCCATCTGCATCAGGCTCAGCAAACCTTCCTGCATTCGAGCCCCGCCGGTGGCGGTGAAGCTGATGAAGGGAGTTTTCTGGTCGCATGCCATTTCCACACCGCGAACGAATCTCTCTCCGACGACGGAGCCCATCGACCCGCCCATGAACTCGAATTCGAAGCAGGCAGCGACCACGGGAATGCTGTGCACGGCACCACCCATCACCACCAGGGCGTCGGTTTCGCCGGTATTTTCCAGCGCCTCTTTCAAGCGCTCGGGATACTTCTTGCTGTCTTTGAACTTGAGTGGGTCAACCGGCATGACTTCCTGACCGATCTCAAAACGGCCTTCGGCGTCGAAAAACGCATCCAGGCGTGCGCGGGCGCGGATCCGATGATGGTGACCACATTTCGGGCAGACATTGATGTTCTGCTCAAGGTCGGTCTTGTAGAGCACGGTTTCGCAGGCGGGACATTTGATCCACAGGCCCTCGGGCACGGTGCGCCGCTCGCTCGGATCGGTCTGCTGAATTTTGGGGGGCAGCAGTTTCTCTAGCCAGCTCATGGTGAAACTCCTTCGGGTGTGTCCAGGGCCATGCGAATGCCACTGATGAAACGGCCGGCGGCGGCGGCCACATTCTCGCGCGCTTCGCGCTCCATCAATTGCACCAGCGCCGAACCGATGACCACGGCGTCCGACACCTCGGCCACGGCGCGCGCGGTGTGAGCATCGCGGATTCCGAACCCCACGCCGACCGGAATGCTGACATGCGAACGGATGCGCGGAATCATCTGGGCGACTGCGGCCACGTCAAGGTGGCCCGCGCCTGTCACGCCCTTGAGCGAGACGTAGTAAACGTAGCCGCTGGCAATTCGACCCACCTCTCGCATGCGCGATTCGGTGGATGTGGGGGCGAGCAGGAACACCGGGTCCAATGCGTTGTGCCGAAGCAGAGCGGCAAACGCCTCGCATTCCTCGGGCGGATAGTCCACCACCAGCACGCCGTCGACCCCGGCCGCCTTCGAGTCCGCCACAAACCGGTCGACACCGTAGCGTTCCACCGGGTTGGCGTAGCCCATCAGCACGACCGGGGTGCTTTGATTGCGACTGCGGAACGCTTCGACATACGCCAGCACCTGCGACATACCGATGCCATGCGTCAGCGCGCGCTCGGCGGCTTTCTGAATCACCGGGCCATCGGCCATCGGGTCTGAAAAAGGCACTCCCAGTTCGATCACGTCGGCGCCGTTTGATGCCAGCGCCAACATGATGTCCACCGTGGCATCCGGGTACGGATCACCGGCCGTGATGTACGGGATCAGCGCCTTGCGCCCCGCGCGCTTGAGTTGCTCGAACACGCCGGCGATGCGGCTCATTGCGGAGCCTTCATGATGAACTCGGCACCCTTGACGCCTTGGCCCTGGCACGACGGGCGACAGAAGAACGCGGCCCCCGACAAGTCGGCAACGGTGCCGATGTCCTTGTCGCCGCGACCCGACAGGTTGACCAGCAGGTGCTGGTCACTGCGCATCGCAGGCGCCATCTTCATCGCGTGTGCCACCGCGTGGCTGGACTCCAGCGCGGGGATGATGCCCTCGGTTCGGCACAGATGGTGAAATGCCTTCAGCGCCTCGTCGTCGGTGACGCTCACGTACTCGGCACGCCCGATGTCCTTCAGGAAGGCATGCTCAGGGCCCACACCGGGGTAGTCGAGACCGGCCGAGATCGAATGGGTTTCGGTGATCTGCCCGTTCGCATCCTGCAACAGATAAGTGCGATTGCCGTGCAGCACACCCGGCGATCCTGCCGTCAGCGAGGCGGCATGGCGGCCGGTGGCAATGCCCTGCCCGGCCGCTTCGACGCCGATCAATCGCGTCTGCTCGTGCGGGATGTAGGGATAGAAGATGCCCATCGCGTTGCTGCCGCCACCCACGCAGGCGATGACCGCGTCCGGCTGACGGCCGGCCATCTCGGGCATCTGCACCAGGCACTCGTCGCCGATCACGCGCTGGAAATCGCGCACCATGGTCGGATACGGATGGGGTCCGGCCACGGTGCCGATGATGTAGAACGTGTTCTCCACATTCGTGACCCAATCGCGCAAGGCCTCGTTCAGCGCGTCCTTCAAGGTCTTTGAGCCGCTCTCGACAGGCACCACGGTGGCTCCGAGCAGGTGCATGCGGTAAACGTTCGGCGACTGCCGCTTCACGTCCTCGCTGCCCATGTAGACCACGCACTCCATTCCGTAACGCGCGCAGATGGTGGCGGTGGCCACGCCATGCTGGCCGGCGCCGGTCTCGGCAATCACGCGTGGCTTGCCCATGCGACGCGCCAGCAGCGCTTGTCCGATGGTGTTGTTGATCTTGTGCGCGCCGGTGTGGTTGAGGTCCTCGCGCTTGAGGTAGATCTGCGCACCGCCCAGTTCGCGGCTGATGCGCGCGGCGTGGTAGATCGGACTCGGGCGCCCCACAAAGTGCGCCAGCTCGGACCGGTACTCGGCCATGAACGCCGGGTCGCGCTGAGCAGCGGCGTAGGCGTCCTTCAATTCGTCCAGTGCGTGGATGAGGGTCTCGGCGACGAAGGTGCCGCCGTAAGGGCCGAAGTGGCCTCGCGCATCGGGTTGCTGGTAGTTCAACATGGGGATTTCACTCTTCAGATTTGATCGAAGCGGCCAGAGCGTCAGCCGCTCTCACCGCATCACAGAACCGGCGCATCGCCTGGGCATCCTTGATGCCCTTGGCCGACTCGACGCCGGAACTCACGTCAACGGCCCAGGGCCGCACCTGAAGGATGCCGTCGGTCACATTTCCGGCATGCAACCCACCAGACAAAACGACTGGACGGGGCACGCGGCGGGGAATGAGAGACCAATCGAAGACCTTTCCACCGCCACCGTATCCGTCGACGTGGGCATCGACCAGAACGGCTTGAGCGCTTGAATACTGGGACGCAAAGTCTAGCAAATCGAAGCCCACCGTCATGCGAGCGGCGCGGATGAACGGACGTGCTGCCGCCACGCAACCAAGTGGGGTTTCGTCGCCGTGAAACTGCAGCAGCAGATTCGGGATCGCACGCACCGCAGCAGAGATCAGCGTGTCGGTTGCGTTGACCACCAAGGCCACCGGCGTGACGAACGGGGGCAGACGCTGTGCCAGCGCCGCAGCGCGCTCAACGCTGACATGACGCGCGCTGGCCGCGTACAGCACGAAGCCGATCGCGTCGGCGCCGCAGCGCACTGCCGCGTCGACATCCGCCTCGCGGGTCAGGCCGCAGATCTTGATTCGGGTTCGTTCTTGCATGCCGCGTGCTGTCTCAGAAAATCCAGTCGGCCACCAAGCTGCGGTCCGGAATGGCGAAGCGAGGATCGTAGTACGGACCGGCAAAGTACAGGCCGTCGGCTGGAAAGGTCGGCGCTGCGGCCCTGCGGTCGCGTGAGGCAAGCACATCGGCCAGCCACGTGGCGGGTCGCGTCTGGCTGCCGACCGCCAGCAGGCAGCCCATGATGTTGCGCACCATGTGGTGCAGGTAAGCCGAGGCGTCGAAGTCGAAGCGCCAGTAAGCACCGCGCTGCTGAATGTCGATCGACTTGAGCAGCTTCACCGGCGACAGCGCCTGGCACTCCGATGACCTGAAGGCGCTGAAATCGTGTTCGCCGATCAGGTGCAGCGCCGCCTCCCGCATCGGTGCCAGCTGCAGCGGGCGGTGCATCCAGCCGACCATGCCTGCTTCCAGCGCAGGCCGGGCCGCCGATTCCCTGACGAGGTAGGCGTAGCGACGGCCCTGTGCGCTGAACCGTGCGTGAAACTCCGCGTCGGCAACTTGGCACCATTGCAGCGAGATGTCGGCCGGCAGGAAGCGGTTAGTGCCTCGAACCCAGGAGAACATTGGACGATCCACCGGCGCGTCGATGTGAATCACCTGGTTGAGCGCATGAACGCCGGAGTCGGTGCGACCGGCACAAACGGTGCGAATTGCCTGATCCGCGAAAGTGGACAAGCCCTTTTCGACCCGGTCCTGTACTGTGCGACCGTCCGCCTGGCTCTGCCAGCCGTGGTAGGCCTGGCCCCGGTAGCTGACACCCAGCGCCAGCCTCATGGGCGGCCGCCCCGCCGGCATGGCGCCGCGTTCACGCGCTACCCCAGGTCGTCGAGCATCCCTTGGGCCCTGACCTTCAGCCCGCCGGAGGCCTTGGCGATGACCTCTTGCACCAGGTCTCGCGCACCTTCCATGTCGCCGATCTGCCGGAACTCCTCGGCCAGTTCGAGTTTGCGTTCCAGGGGATCTGCCAGGTCCTCTTCCTCCGCCAGCGCAGGGCCTTGCAGTGCCGAAGCGACTGGCGAATCGAACGCACCAGGAGCGGAGCCCGAGGTGGTGTCGAAGTCCAGCGAGATGCTGGACAGATCGAATGCCAACGGTGCGGCAGGGGCCGCGGCCGGCGCGGGCGTGGCTGCCAGCGGAGGCAGCTCCGGTTCAAGATTGAACGACCCGTCAGCGGCATCGAAGGACGCGACCGCGGGAGATGCCGAAAAGGCCGCGGGCTGCGTGGGTGCGGACGCAGGCTCGTTGAAATCGAGGTCCAGATCGAGGTCCAGGTCCATCGTGGCAGCCTGGGCGCTGGCGACCTGCGCCGCATCCGGTCCGAACTGCGATGGTGACGGCAGCACCGACTGCGGCATCGTGCTCGCGCCCAGCGGTTCGATGTGATGGTCTGCAGCGCCCAGCGGGAGGACGGGTGCACCGCCTGGTTGGTAAAGCACGTTCTCGGGGTCCACCTGCATGCCCAGCTCTTGCGCCCGCGCCCAGTCCTCGCCTTCGCCGCGCGTCAGCGTGAACAATTGGGTGGCCAGCAATTCAAAGCCCTTGATGTCGCGGCGCTTGGCGTAGACCTCGAGCAACTTGGTGCGAATGGCCAGCCGCTCCGGATTGCCGCGCATCGCCTCCTTGAGGATTTCCTCGGCCTGCAGGTCACGCCCGTAAGCCAGGTAGACATCGGCCTCGGCGACGGGATCGACATCGCCGATCGCGTCGAGCTGGCTGAGCGAATAGCTCATCGAAGAGGACGCACCGCCGGCATCGCGAGTGTCGATGCGCTGCCCGCCACTGGCGCCGAAAAAGGAATCGGGCTGGAGGCGACTTTCGAGGAATGAGGTCTCGCCGCTGTCCTTCTTGGAGCGACGGCCGAACCGGTAGAAGCCGAATCCCAGCAGCGCGGCCAGCACGCCGCCGCCGGCGACGAGGGCCAGCGGGTTGTCGTCCATCAGCGACGCGATCATTCCGGGTTCTTCAACCTGCGCGGCGATCGCCGGAGCCGAAGGTCGAGGCGCGGCGGCCGAGGCCGTTGCCTGCGGTCGCGCGGGAACGGAGGCGGCGGCAACGACCGTCGCGGACGCTGCGGCGGTGGGCCTGGCCACCGCGACCGGTGCCGACGCAGGCGCCGGAACTGCCACGGCAACAGGTGCGGGTGCGGGTGCAGGCGGCGGCGCCGTCGGCACCGGCGAAGGGGCTGCGATCACCGGTGTCGCGGGTTTGGCGGCAGCAACGGCGGGGGCTGCTGCAGGCACAGTCGGCGCTGCGGCGGCCGATGCAGCAGCGCCAGAGATTCGCTTCAGCTCTTCGACGTTGCGAGACAACTCAGCGACGCGTGTCGCCGATTCCTTCTTTTCCTTTTCCTTCGACAGCTTGTCTTCGACGGCGGTTGCCTTCGGGCTCGACGCCGCTTTGCTCAAAGTGAGCTTGTCCGGCGTTGGTGCCGCAGCCTGTTTCTTGTCTTCGACGTTCGACTGCACCTTGCCGGTGGCCTGGCGCGCCGTCCCTTCGGACTTTGCCTCGGGCACGCCGCTGGCAAGGCGTTGCCGGTAGGCGCCGAAGTCCGCGCTTTGCGCCTGGATCACCTGCCGCGCCTCGGAGGTGGTGATCGCCTTGGCCGCATCGGCTGCGGGGACGCTCAATACAACCCCGGACTTCAACCGGTTCATGTTGTTCTCGACGAAGGCTTGCGGATTGCCTCGGTACAACGACACCAGCATCTGATCGAGCGAAACCCCCGCTCGCTGCGTTCGGGCCGCAATGCGCGACAGCGAGTCGCCGGCTCGCACCTGGTACGAATCGGCCCCGCTGGTCACCGCTTGCTTGGCTTCGGCGACAGGTGCCGGTGCCAGTGCCGGTGCCGGGACGGCTTTCGGCGCCGGCAATTTGCGCTCGGCCGCCCTCGCAGCGGTCACCGGCGGTTCTGCCATCGAGGGCGGCGTGGGTGCAGGAGCAGGTGCGGGAGCCGGTGAGGCCACAGCCGGTGCAATCGGCGCGGGCGCTGCACCGACCGCACGATTGCTCGGCGGGTCGAACAGCAAGGTGTACTCGCGGACCAAGCGCCCGGTCGACCACGTCAGTTCCAGGATCACGTCGACGAACGGCTCTTGCACTGCGCGGTCGCTCGACAGCCGCAAATACGGCCGCCCATCGGCACGCCGCAGCAGCACGGCCTGTGTGGCCGGCAGAACCGGGTTGTAGTCGACGCCAGCGGCGCGATAGCTCTCGGGCGGCGCGATCCGCACCTTCAGGTTGGATGCCTCTTCTGCCGAGAGGCTGGTCACGTCGATTTCTGCACGCAGGGACTCACCCAACGCGGACTGCACCGCCAGGCGACCCAGCCCCAACGCCATCGCATCGGGCGTGATGAAACTCAGTGCGGCGGCGGCAACGCCGGTCAGCGCAAAGCGCCCTGCGATCAGCAAATTTCTTTTCAAGGCGTCTCCAATGGGATCAAGCGGTGACCGAGCTCAGCCGCAACTGCTGTCAGACACCGCCGCAAAGCGGGCAGGCGAACCCGACGAATCCTAATAAATCACAATAACATCAGGAAGATACGCTGACAAGCTCATGCAATGGCTGACGTTGTGCAGTGCTTCCCACCGCCGCCTTGTGCGGCGGCAATGTGGCAGCTTGACAACGCGTGGCCCGCCTTCGTTGGCCGTCATGCCTCCAGAAGAATTCGCAGCATGCGGCGCAGCGGTTCTGCTGCGCCCCACAGCAACTGGTCGCCGATCGTGAAGGCACCAAGGTATTCGGGGCCGATGGCCAGCTTTCGAACGCGTCCCACCGGGATCGACATCGTGCCGCTGACCGCCACCGGGGTGAGTTGGCGCACCGTTGCTTCGCGGTTGTTCGGCACCAGGCTGGCCCAGGCGTTGTCGTTCGCGATCATCGATTCGATATCGGCCAAGGGCACGTCGCGCTTGAGCTTGATGGTCAAGGCCTGGCTGTGGCAGCGCATGGCCCCCACACGCACGCAGATCGAATCGATGGGCGTCTCACGGCTGCCGAAGCTGCGGCCGCGCCCGAGAATCTTGTTCGTTTCGGCGCCGCCTTTCCATTCCTCGAGGCTGGTGCCGTCGCCGCGATCACTGTCGATCCAGGGAATCAGGCTGCCACCCAGCGGCACGCCAAAGTTGGCGATCTCGTCGCCCCGCAACGCACGCTGCTTTTCGACCACCTTGCGGTCGATTTCGAGAATGGCCGAGCCCGGGTCGTCGAGCAACGACCGCACCTCGGCGTTCAAGCTGCCGTACTGGGTGAGCAACTCGCGCATGTGCTGGGCGCCACCACCCGACGCCGCCTGGTACGTGGTGCAGGTCATCCACTCGACCAGGTCGGCCTTGAACAGTGCGCCCACGCCCATCAGCATGCAACTGACGGTGCAGTTGCCACCGATGTAGTCGCGCACGCCGTCGTGAAGCGCCTGCTTGATCACCGGCAGGTTCACCGGGTCGAGGACGATCACAGCGTCGTCGTTCATTCGCAGCGTCTTGGCCGCATCGATCCAGTAGCCTTTCCAGCCGGCAGCCCGCAGTTGCGGGTAGACCTTCTTGGTGTACTCGCCGCCCTGCGCCGTGATGATCACGTCGCAGCGCTTGAGCGCTCCGATGTCGAAGGCATCCATCAGCAAGGCTTCGTTCTTTGCCTGCGTGGGTGCGGCACCGCCTGCGTTGCTGGTGCTGAAGAACAGGGGTTCGATCAGGTCGAAGTCCCCCTCCTGCTGCATGCGGTCCATCAGCACCGAGCCGACCATGCCGCGCCATCCGACCATTCCAACCAGCTTCATGTTCATCGCCCCTGTTAAAAAGTCTTGGAAACCTTTTGCTCCCCGGCTCGAATCGCCTGCGGGAGGGGCGAGTCGAACCGGCGCTGCTAACCGATTTTGGTGATCGCTTCGGTGGTCGCTTTGGTCAACGTTTTAGCGGACTTGCCCGCCAGCGCCGCCACCACGGCATCACCCATCGCGGTGGTGCTGGCACGCGTGCAGCCCTCGGACCAGATGTCTGTTGTGCGCAGGCCGCTGGCCAGCACACGCTTGACGGCCGACTCGATCCGCTCGGCCGACTCAGGCTGGTTGAGGGTGAATCTGAGCATCATGGCCACCGACAGAATTGTAGCCAGCGGGTTGGCGATGCCCTTGCCTGCGATGTCGGGCGCGCTGCCGTGGCTGGGCTCGTACAGGCCCTTGCCGCTGGCATTCAGCGAGGCCGACGGCAGCATGCCGATCGAGCCGGTCAACATCGCCGCTTCATCGGACAGGATGTCGCCGAACATGTTGCCGGTGACGATCACGTCGAAAAGCTTCGGCGCTTTCACCAACTGCATGGCCGCGTTGTCGACGTACATGTGGTCGAGCGTCACGTCGGGGTAGTCCGCATGGACCTCGGTCACCACGTCTTTCCAGAACTGAAAGGTTTCCAGCACGTTGGCCTTGTCGACGCTGGTCAGCCGCTTGCTTCGCTTGCGCGCCGCCTGGAAAGCGACGTGGGCAATGCGCTCGATCTCGGGTCGCGCATAGCGCATCGTGTCGAAGGCTTCTTGCTGACCCTTGAACGCGCCATCGGGCGATTCGCGGCGGCCGCGCGGCTGGCCGAAGTAGATGTCGCCGGTCAGTTCGCGAATGATGAGGATGTCCAGACCCGCCACCAGTTCGGGCTTCAGGCTCGACGCATGCGT
>JANNBZ010000345.1:0-8287 GCA_031386065.1 Burkholderiales bacterium | reverse complement strand
GCGCATGGAAAGCTACGTGAGCGAGGAGTTGCACGCGCTGGTGCTGTCGCAGTTTGCGGCGCGTGCCGACCGCGTGGGCATCTTCGGGCATTCGATGGGCGGGCACGGTGCGCTGACGCTCGCGCTGCGTCATCCGGGGCGCTATCAAAGCGTCTCGGCCTTCGCACCGATCGCAGCGCCGATGCAGTGCCCGTGGGGAGTCAAGGCGTTCAGCGGCTACCTCGGCGATGACCGCTCGCTGTGGGCCGCTCATGACGCCACCGAATTGGTCAGTACGGGTGCGCGTGTTCCGCCGTTGCTTGTCGATCAAGGTCTTTCGGACAAATTTCTGGCTGAACAGCTTCATCCCCATCTGTTCGAAGCGGCCTGCCTTGAGGCCGGCCAGCCGCTGAACTTGCGACGCCACGAAGGCTTCGACCACGGCTACTATTTCATCGCCACCTTCATGGCCGACCACATCGCCCACCACGCAGAATTCCTCAACGCATGAAGCTCTCGGTGCTCGACCAATCGGCTGCGCTGGCAGGCCGCAGCGAAGCGGAATCCATCCGCGACACGCTGGCGCTCGCGGCCCATTGCGAGGCGCTGGGCTACCACCGCTTCTGGCTCAGCGAGCACCACAACATCCCGGCGATTGTCGGCAGCGCGCCCGAGGTGCTGATGGCTGCCATCGCCGCCACCACAACACGCATTCGCATCGGCAGCGCCGGCGTGATGCTGCCGCACTACAGCGCGCTGAAGGTCGCCGAGCAGTTCCGCGTGCTCGAAGCGCTGGCACCGGGCCGCATCGACCTGGGCCTGGGTCGTGCACCGGGCGGCGACATGCGCACCGCGCAGGCCTTGAACCCGAACGCGCAAGCCGCAGCCGACGACTTTCCGCAGCAGGTGCACGACCTGCAAGCCTGGGTCAACGCCGAAGGCCTGCCGCACCGTGGCATTCATGCGCATCCGCACGGACCCACCGCACCCGAGATGTGGATTCTTGGCAGTTCCGACTACGGCGCGCAGCTGGCCGCGCATTTCGGCTTGCCGTATGCCTTTGCCTACTTCTTCACCGACGGCCAGGGCGCCGAGCAGGCGCTGGCCCTGTACCGCAGTCTCTACAAACCCAGCCTGCGTCACCCGACCCCGCAGCCCACCTTGTGCGTGTGGGCGCTGGTGGCCGACACCGAAGCACAGGCGCGCCACCACGCGCTCAGCCGCGACCGCTGGCGCGTCGACCGTCAGCGTGGCGTGTTCGGGCCGCTGCAGTCGCCCGACGTGGTGGCCGCGCAAGACTTCAGCGCCGCAGATGCGCCGACGCTCGATGCGATGCACCGTCGCGCCTTCGTCGGCAGCGCAGCACAGGTCGGCGCGCAATTGCGGGCCTTGGCCGAGGCCATGCAGCTCGACGAACTGGTGGTCAACACCTGGGCCTACGATCCCGAGGTGCGCCGCCATTCGTATGCGCTGCTGGCCGATGAATTCGGCTTGCGCTCTCCCGCATGAAGCTGATCGACTTCGCGCTGCGCGGCGACTTCATCCCGCTCGACGCCTTGCTCAAAGCCACCGGCCTCGCACCCAGCGGCGGCTTTGCCAAGGGCATGGTGGCGGCCGGCAAGGTGCAGGTCGACGGCCAAGTGGAACTGCGCAAGACGTGCAAGCTGCGCGCCGGACAGGTGGTCAGCCTGAGCGGCGTGCGGGTGCGCATCGAAGGCCCGCTGCCGAACGACCACGCTCAGTGAATCAGTGAACCTTTCACCCTCGGACGACGACCATGTTTGAAACCACCCTCGCAGGCAGCCTTCCCAAACCCGCCTGGCTGTCAGAGACGCAGAAACTCTGGCCGCAGTGGAAGCTGGCCGGCGACGATCTCGATGCCGCCAAGCGCGACGCAACCCTGCTGTGGATCAAGACGCAGGAAGACGCGGGCCTGGACATCGTCGGCGACGGCGAACAGTCGCGCCAGCACTTCGTGCACGGCTTCCTGGAGCAGGTGGAAGGCATCGATTTCGAGCACAAGGTGACGATGGGCATCCGCAACAACCGCTACGACGCCCAGGTGCCGCAGGTGGTGTCGGCGCTGCGCTTGAAGGGGCGTGTGCATGCGATGGAAGCGCAGTTCGCACGTGCCCACACCCACAAGAAACTGAAGTTCACGCTGCCCGGCCCGATGACCATCGTCGACACCGTGGCCGACCGTTTCTACGGTGACAAGATCGCGATGGCGATGGCCTTCGCCGAATTGCTGAATGAGGAAGCGCTGGCGTTGCAGGCCGACGGGGTCGACGTGATCCAGTTCGACGAGCCCGCCTTCAACGTCTACATGGCAGACGCCGCCGAGTGGGGCGTCAGGGCGCTCGAACGCGCAGCGCAGGGCCTGACGTGCACCACCGCCGTTCACATCTGCTACGGCTACGGCATCAAGGCCAACACCGACTGGAAAGAAACGCTGGGCCAGGAATGGCGGCAGTACGAAACGGTGTTTCCGGCGCTGGCACGCAGCAGCATCGACCAGGTGTCGCTCGAGTGCTACCACTCACGCGTGCCACCCGAACTGATGGCGCTGCTGGAGGGCAAGGACGTGCTGGTGGGTGTGATCGACGTTGCCAGCGACGTGATCGAAACGCCGGAGCAGGTGGCGGACACCATCGGCCGTGCGTTGCAGTGGGTGCCGAAAAATCGTCTGTTCCCTTGCACCAACTGCGGCCTGGCGCCGATGAGCCGCGAGGTCGCCGAGAAGAAGCTGCAGGCGCTGGCGCAGGGCGCGGCGCTGGCCCGCGAGCGCTACCGCTGACCCGGCAGCGCCGGGTCAGCGCGTCACTTCTTCTTCGCGTCGGCAGCGGCCGGCTTGTCGGTGGGCGGCTTGTAGTCGCCCAGGGTGGTTTTCACGGGGCAGACCGAGAACACCGGGCACTTCTTGCAGCCGACGGCGATGGCGATGGGGCAGATGGTCATGGTCTTGTCTCCTGGAGTTCGCGTTCGCTCAACGCTGAATCAGCATACGCGCTGTCAAGACGCTTGCGCGGCGGGCATGCGGTCTAATTCAAGGCCCCAGCGAGCTTGCAGACGATGATCCTCACGCCCCCATTTGCCGCGCCTGAAGCCTTGGCCTCTGCGCTGAATGACAACGGCCACGCCGTGCTCGATCCGGACGGCGTCTGCACGCTGCTGCAATCGACCCTGCCGATGCTGCTGGGCCTGAATGCCTCGTGGAACGACCTGCCGCCCGATGCCTACCTGCGTGACGGCGGCCGCTACCGCAGGCGTCGCCATTCCTGTTTTGTGGTGGAGGCCGATACAGTGCGCGCCACGCCGCACCGGGCGCACTGGCAGCCGCTGGAATACAACGCCCTGCATGGCGGGCTGGAGCGCTGGTTCGAGCCGATGGACCCGGGCGCGCTGGCGCAGCCAGTCTGGCCGCAGTTGCTGGTTCGGCTCGCCGCCGTCTGTTCGGGCGTGCGAGGCGCGCAGCCATGGTTCGTGGAGGCGCACCAGTTCCGCATCGACACCACCGACGGCATTGGCCGCCCCACGCCCGAGGGCGCGCACCGCGACGGGGTCGACTTCGTGGTGGTGGCCCTGGTCGACCGTGTCGGCGTGAAGGGTGGCGAGACGCGGGTGTTCGATGCGTTGGGACCGAACGGCATCCGCTTCACGATGACCGCGCCGTGGACGCTGCTGATGCTCGACGACGCGCGCGTGGTGCACGAGACCACGCCGATCCAGCCGCTGCATCCGCAGGTCGACCACTCAGCGTCGGGCGGACACCGCGACACCCTGGTGCTGACCTTCCGCTCGGGCGGTTTTCAGGGGCCGCAGCGCGGTTGAAACGCGTCGGCGGCCCGGCTTTCGTCGCGCCCGGCGACAGTTCAGGCAGCGCTGAGCGCAGTTCATCGCAAGCGGCTGGAGATGCGGCGCGCGCACGACGACACTGACTCCATCGACACAGCAACAGCGCCGTGTCGGCCAGCCAAGGAGCCCGCCATGAACACCGCCGCAATGACCCCATCGACCCGCCTGAGCCGCCTGACCCACGTCGTCGTCATCGTTGCCTTGCTGCCGGCAGCGATCGTGGCGGTGTCCGGTGAATCGACCGCAACGCAGTCGCCGAGCGCTCAGGCACCGGCGATGACCGTGGTGCAATTGCCGCGCGTCGAAGTCATCGGCAAGCGCATTGCCCCGCCGGCCGTCACCGTCGTTCAGCTGCCCCGGGTGGTGGTCACCGGACGCCGGGTCCCCGACGCGCCACCGGCGGTGGCGCAGGGCCGCTCGATCAAGCCGGTGGCGAGCGCCAGCGCCTCTGAGTCCCGCGGTTGATCCAGGCCGATCAGGCGTCGCGCACATCGGCCACCGGGTTGGCGCCGAAGTCGGCTCGGCGCAGGCAGGCCAGCACCCTGGCCGCCGCGTCGGAGGCCGACGTCAGTTGCCCGCTCGCCTGCAGCGTGACGAAGTTGCCTTGATCCGGAAAGCCGGCCGCGTCGGCGGCGCGCAATTGCACCTGCATGTCGGTGTCGATCACGCCCGGTGCGAGCGACACGATGCGCGCGCCGCTGCCACGGTGCGCCTCGTCCAGCGCCATCGCGCGCGACAGGTGGTCCATACCGGCCTTGGCCGCGCAGTAGGGCGCCGAGCCGGCCATCGCGCGCCGGCCCAGCCCTGACGAAATGTTCAGCAGCTTGCGCTGCGCCCGCCAACCCCGCGTGCCCTTCAGGAACGCCGCGCTGAGCAGCAACGTGGCCTCGACACCGACCCGCATCGCCGTCGACAGCTCGGTATAAGAACACTCGTCGACCGGCCCGACCCGGCTGATCACGCCGGCGTTGTTGATCAGGCAGGCCTCGCCGAAATGATCGGGGGCGAAGCCGTTCAGCCAGGCCTCCAGCGCCTGCGCCACCGGCACCGGGTCCGCCAGGTCGCGCTGCCATTGCTCGACCCGCGTGGCGTTGGCCAGCGCGCGCTCGGCCAGGCCGAGGTTCGGGCTGCGCGACACGCAGAGCAACACGTTGGCGGGCTGCAGCAACTGGTCGGCCATGGCCGCGCCGAGTCCACGCGAGGCGCCGGTGATGATGAAGAGCGATGCGGTCATGCGGGCCTCAGAAATCAGCGGAAGAGTCGAATTGAACCATCGATCCGTCGCCAGGATGCTTCAGGCCGATGCTCGCCGAATGCAGCAGCAAGCGGCCGGCCCACGCGCCCACATCGGTCGGCGCGTACAGCCTGTCACCCAGGATCGGATGGCCGATCGCCAGCAGGTGAACCCGCAGTTGATGGGTGCGCCCGGTCAACGGTTCCAGCTCGACACGGCTGGTGTTCGACGCCGTGTCGCGCGACAGCACCCGGTAGCGCGTCAACGACGGCTTGCCGTGTGCAAGGGCGACCTGCTGCAGCGGCCGAGTCGGCCAGTCGGGCCGCAGCGGCAGGTCGATCTCGCCGGCGTCCAACGCCATCTCGCCGGCCACCACCGCGATGTAACGCTTGTGGACCTCGCGCTGCGCGAAGGCCATGCTCATTTGTCGCTGCACTGCGGCGCCGCGCGCCAGCAGCATCAGGCCGGAGGTGGCCATGTCGAGCCGGTGCACGGTCAGCGCGTCGGCGAACAGCGCGCGAACGCGCGACGCCACGCAGTCCTGCTTCTCGTCACCGCGCCCGGGTACCGACAGCAGGCCCGCAGGTTTGTCGACGACGACCAGCGCCGCGTCGACATGAACGATGCGCAGCTCGCCCAGCGGGCTGACGTCGAGCGCTGTCATCGTGAAAAGGGCTCGAAAAAAAGGGCCGCCGCAGCGACCCTGTTCAGCCCCGAGCGGCCGCTGATCAGTGGCGCTGCTCGATGCCGGCGATGGCCCACGAGCGGCTGTCGTCGACCGGCTTGACCAGGTGCCACACCTCGTCGAAATCGGCGGCGGCGCCGTCTTTCTCTTCGCGAATCAAGCCGTGGAAGCGGACGCTGACGATCTGGCGCTCGGCTTCCTGTGCCACGTCGAGCACCTGCGCTTCGACCTTCACCACGTCGGTTTGCTGGGCTGCGCTGCCGCGTTCCTGCAATTCGAGCCGGACCGACGCGAACATCTCAGGCGTGGTGAAGTTGCGCAGGTCGTTCAGGTCGGCGGCGTCGTTGGCGGTCTGCATGCGGATGAAGATCATCTTGGCAATGCGCTCGAAGCCTGCGGTGTCGAAGTCGGCCGGCACATGGTTTTGCGTGGCCGGAGTGGCCGCAGTGACCAGCGTTGCCGGCGCAAATGCCGTCGACGCAGCCGACGTGTTCGCGTTGCCCAGCGCGGGTTCGGCGCTGCGGAACATCGGGTTGTTCAACACTGCGCCGGGCGCGTTCGACGGGCTTTGCGCACCGCCGAACATCGAGCCCGCGCCTGCACCCGCGCCCGCGAACGCAGGCTTGTTCCCACCGCCTGAGAAGCGGTTCATCAGGAAGCGGATCGCCACCACGGCCACCACCGCCAGCAGCGCCATCATCAGGAAGTTGCCCATCGCCTCGCCCATGCCCAGGTGGCTCATCAGCGCCGCGATACCCAAGCCCGCCGCCAAGCCGGCAATCGGGCCCATCCACGAGCGCTTCGGTGCAGCAGCCGGCGCGGCGGCGGCGCCGGGCGCGGTGGCCGCTGCCGGCGTGGCCGGCTTCGCTGGCACGGCATCCGGGGCCGATTTGGCCGGCATGTTGCGTTGCATGCCCGACGAACCGCCGCCGCCCAGGCGCTTGGCCTCGGAGGTCAACGGCGTGAAGGCGGTGGCCACAGCCACCAGCAGGGCGCCAATCAAGAACTTGTTCATGTGTGATCCTCAGGGGTCGTTACAGCGACACAGAACGCAGTGTGTCACACGGCGGTGACCCTCTTTCGCGCTCCTAGTTCATATGGGAGGAACAGGCCCCATTTCAAGTCGCTCGACCCGACCCGCGAGCGCGGGAGTCGTCAGAATGCGGACATGAGCAAGGCATTCACCCGCGAGTCGGACAGCGACGACGAAGACGACGGCCCGGCGCCGCCGCCGGCGCTGCCGGAAGGCACGAAAAACTATGTCACGCCGCAGGGCTTTGCGCGCCTGCGCGACGAGCTGATGGGCCTGCTGGACGTGGAGCGCCCCAAGGTGGTCGAGGTGGTGTCGTGGGCCGCGAAAAACGGCGACCGATCGGAGAACGGCGACTATCTGTACGGCAAGAAGCGCCTGCGCGAGATCGACCGGCGCATCCGCTTCCTGACCCGACGGCTGGAAATCGCCGAGGTGGTCGACCCATCGGTCCACCATGGCCGTGAACAGGTGTTTTTCGGCGCCACCGTGACCTACGCCGACGAGCACGGCGACGCGACCACGATCACCATCAAAGGTGTCGACGAATCCGACAGCGCGCAGGGCGAGGTGAGCTGGATCGCGCCGGTGGCTCGCGCGCTGTTGAAGGCCAAGGTGGGCGACGAGGTGAGCCTGACCACACCGGGCGGGCTGCAACGGCTGGAGGTGATCGAGGTGCGCTATCCGGCGCCCGGCCCGCGGTGAAGTTCAGGGTTTGACGCGCGTCACCCTCAGCGCTGCATTCGACCGTTTCAGCAGCCGCATCACCTCGGCCAGGTGCAGGCGGTCGCGCACGCTCAGCAGCAGCGTCAGCTCGGTGGTTTCGGCGGCCGGCTCGTTGCCCATGTCGATGTGGGTGATGTCGGCCTCGGCCATCGACACTGCCGCCGCCACATCGGCCAGCACGCCCTTGCCGTTCTTCAGCAGCAGCGTGACGGCGGTCTCGAACGGTCGGGTGGGCTGCTCGGCCCAGTCCACCGTCATCCAGCGCTCGCTGTCGCGCTCCATCAGTCGCTTGCCGACGCCGCAGTCGGCGGTGTGGATGACCAGGCCTTCACCGCGGCCCAAGTAGCCGACGATGTCGTCGCCCGGGATCGGCCGACAGCACGATGCCAACTGCACCGACGCACCCTCGCTGCCGTCTATCGTCACCAGGCCTTGTGCCGGTGCCAGGTCGTCGGCGCCGTAGCGGCCCAGTGTCAGCGTGACGGCGTCGGGCTTGGTGCCGCGGTCGGCCAGCAGGCGCGCCAGCCGCTTCGCGACGATGGTGGCGATCTTGCGGCCCAGGCCGATGTCGGTCATCAGCTCGTCGCGATTGCGGTTGCCGCTCCAGCGCGTGAGCTGCTGCCAGATGCTGGGTGACGAGGCCGACGCAGGCGACTCGGGTGCGTCGATGGCCGGCATGGCCAGGCCCTCGGCGCGCACCGCCTGGGCCAGCATCTTGGCGCCCAGTTCCTGCGATTCCTCCAGCTCCATCGTCTTCAGGTAGTGGCGAATCTTCGAG